>NZ_JAUBRB010000048.1:0-54624 GCF_036701585.1 Microcoleus sp. POL10_C6
TCATCTTTATTTGACAATTTTACTAGCTTTTTCATTTTAACTCTTTTTTGACACATTCGCAAAAGTGAGATGCACCCAAGTATCCTATGTATTCAATTACTGTAATTAAATTTCACTACATATTTATTACTACCCAAGATAGTACCCGATTCGGTAGCAGCACTGATCGAATAATATGCGTAACAGATAACAAATCTGTGCTGAATCGAAAAAAGAGCATCAGCATTAGTGTTGGGAACGGGGGAATTGAGCATAAAAAAACCAGTAGCGAACTGGTAAACCGCTGCTGTCAGGTAAGAACTTAGGAAACAAGAGGCTTGAAAGTGTGAATTCTTGTCCAATCGAAAGTATTTCCGATGTAACTGTCGAATAAGTGACTGTCACCGCGCAACAAAACCTTGTTGGCAGGAAACCAATGACTTTCGCCACTGCAATCTCGAACTAAGGTAAAGGCACGGGAATAGCAGGGAACGATCGGTAATTCAATTGCACCAACAGCCCAACCCGGACACCAAACGTTTCCATAGTGAAAGAAACAGTCTTTTGGTTCTGGAAACCAAGTAATGTGTTCTTGAGTAATTTTTAAGGTTTCCATAGAATCACCAAGCAATTGGCTTAAAACTGTTGATTTTCGCCCAATCGAAAGCATTTGCTGAGTAAGTTTCAAAAAGATGAGTTTGACGATGATTCCCGCCTCGAATGGCAACTTTATTAGCAGAAACCCAATGACAGCCACCTTCAGCATCACGAACCAAAGTCAAGCAACGGGAATAGCTAGTAGGAATCGGCAGCTCAATTTGACCAATCGCCCATCCCGGACACCAAAGAGAGGGATTGTACAAGAAGAAACAATCTTTAGGTTTCAGAAACAAATCAATGTGTTTCTGAGATGTTTTCTGTTTCTCCATCGTTTCTAGTGTTTCCATCGTTTTTCCTTGATTCAACTTCTGCAACAGCTTGATTGAAAGCTTCATCGGTGGGTTTTTCAATGATACCAATCGAACAAAACCATCGGAGTTGGATAGTTCGTCCGCCTCGGCAAATAGTGTGTTCTGCGCTATGGCATAAGTGCTGGGAGCCGCCATTGAGGAGTTGATCGTAATAATATGTGAGTTGATCGGGCGCTAGAGGAATTGGGTTTTTACCACCAAAGGGGCTGGTGTAGCAGGGTTTTTCTGGTACATTGTAAGCACTTAAATCTCTTGCCATTGGTTTTAGGTTAAGGTTGAGTTTGACCTCTCAGTAGGATGAGAGGTCATGGTTTAACTAAACAGATTCTGAAATTTGATATGCTGCCAGATAGATTTTGTCGGTGCTTTGCGGGCGCTGACCTTCTATCTGGTCACTTACTGCCAAAGCAATTTTGATTTTATGCACTTCGTATTCAGTGGGAAGCACTCGGTTAGTGATACAATACCCGGCAGTCGAATCAAAGAATCTGTTCAGGTCAGTTTCGTACTTGAGAAACTTCACAAATTCTTTCAAATCCATATAATTGATATTAGTGATCGTTGTATCTATTCCTACTTCAACACCGTTTAATTTAAAGCGAACATCGGTATTCATATTGCTATCGACGAGCGAGCGAACTGTTATTGTTGTAGGGATTGTGAGAACTTCTAAGATTTATCCAGCAACAGGATTTGTAATTATAATTGGTTTTTTCACAGTTCTGTAACTTTGAGAACTGTGGGATTTTTTGATCGACCAAACTCTAAGTATGTAAGAGTTATTAGTGCAGCCAATCAACAATTATGTCATAATGAGTTTTGTACAGAACAGAGATATTCCTATGAAACTGCATTTTCCAGGAATGAATCCTTATCTTGAAAATCCTACTTTGTGGTCAGAAGTTCACTCCTGGCTGATTATCGAGTTGGCCCGATCGCTTAATCCCTCACTCATACCCAAATACCGAGCTGCTGTAGAGAAACGGGTTTACATGGATTCTCTACTGGTCGGTATTCCAGATGCCTCGGTTTTTCAACAAAACCCCTCTGATTCGCCAGCCACGAACCGCGTAACAACTGGGGTTTTAACTCAACCAATTCGAGTAACATTGCCCCTGACTGAAGAAATCACAGAACGCTACCTAGAGATTCGAGAGGTCAAGACTGGGAGGGTGGTAACGGTTGTAGAAGTTCTCTCACCCAAGAATAAACGAGTCGGTGAAGGTCGAGATAAGTACCTCACCAAGCGACAAAAAATTCTGGACAGTGCTACTCATTTAGTTGAAATCGATTTGCTGAGAACCGGAAACTTTATGCCAATGACAGAAGGGATTCTCACGGACTACCGCATTCTAGTCAGTCGGGCTAATCTCCGTCCTGAAGCTGAACTTTACCCGTTTAATGTAACCGAACCGATTCCCCAATTCTTGTTTCCTTTGCAGCCACCAGATGAAGAACCTGTTGTGAATTTAGCTGAGATTTTGGAACAGGTTTATCAGGAAGCGGCTCTAGATTTGGCAATCGATTATTCCGTACAGCCCGTCCCACCGCTGAGTGAGAGTGACTTTCTTTTTGTGCAGTCTTTGGCAGAATCATCGGAAAGCTAAACCAGTTGTTGAAATTGTGGGATTTCTGGAGTAACAAAACTGTGTTTAAGTCGTGGGGTATGAAAGCAAATTGACTTCTAGCGTCGAATCGCAACAAATCAAAAGTTATTTGAGGCAATTCGGCGCTTTGCTAATGGGCCGTGGGAGCAAATCCAGCTCGCGCCAAGCAAAGAAATAGGGCGATCGACTGCTAGGGCAAAATCTACCAAAATTCTATTATCACAAACCGGAAAAATTATCAATAATCCGTTGCCGCCGCGCCTCTAACCAGCCCTCTAACGCTTTTCGACGCTGTTGTGCTTTTGCAGCCCGCTGTGTGGCATCCGCTTCCTCGCTACGTGGCTTTTCCACCTTTATGGGCGTCAAGACAAACTGAAAACCGCGTTTGACTACCGTAGGGACAGTGATATCTTGAACTTCCCACACCCGATCCGATCGCGTTGAATTTTGTTGAGCGACAGAAAGGGAAATTCCTTGATTTTCTGGGGAGTGAATAACGTGGCAGTCTCGGTTAACCTGTTGAGCCATTTCCTGAAACTTGACCATCTCTGTCGCTAACAGCTCCGCCAGGGCGTTTATGCGCTCTGCCTGCTCCTCCAAATGTTGCATTCTCTCTTTCAGATGCTGCTTTTGAGCTTCCTGTTTGAGCTGTTTTAGCTGTACGATTGACTTCTCCAACCTCACCACATCTTCTTGTAGCGCCTTTAAAGCCGCGTCTGAAAAGACAATTGGGAGAGAGTGTCCGTCCCGATGCCGATCTTGACTCGCCTCGATATCGCAATTGTCTTGCAGAGCGAGAGGGAATGCAGCCCCAGAAGGCGACTCAACTCCAAAAGGCGATTCCCTACGGGATAGCTTTGCTTCACGCACCTCACCGATCGCGGAGAACGGCTCCTCACTTTCTGTTACCGTTGAGTCGAATATTTCCACAAGTTTATCTAACTCTAGATTAAACGTCTGGGGATTAGGAATGGGGCATACATGGCATTGGGAAAAAGGTAATTGGTGGGATTATTCTTTCCCATGCCCTTATTGAGTTTTGGCAGCAGGTTCACCAGCAATAACATCCGGCAGTTCATCTTCCAGTAGCCGCAAGCGAGGATACTGGTAACCTGCAACCGTTACTAGCATGACCATCACTCCTGCGATCGCCAACAGCAGACCAATACCACGACCTGTGCCAACGCCGATGATTTGTCCGATGCTTCCTGCTAACAAACCGTTGGCAGCCATTAAGGGTTCAAAGATGCGATCGGCTAGAGGGCCAGCAGCGAGATAACCAAGCGGTAGGGATGACCCACCGATCGCCCGTCGAACTGCAAACACTCTTCCCTGCACCTCGGGTGCGACTTTGGTCTGCAAAATTGCTTGGCCCGAGCCCAGGAAAAATGCGGCGCTGAAATAGGCACCAAACCCCGCGATCGCAATCAGGGGAATCGAAGCCCGCACTCCCAGGAAGAAAATGCCTAGACCGAGCAGCAGCTCAAAACCGAATACCCCGTACATACGGCGTTTCGGGCCTCCCCAAACGCTCATCAGAATGCTCCCGACCACCATACCGCTGCAAGCAATGGACTGCACAGTGCCCAGCACAGCGACTGATGCGAAAGCTAGAATTAGCGGTGCGAACAACACCTGAGCGATGCCGATCGCGAAATTGCTGACAGCTATGAAAATCAGCAGCCCCAGCAGTCCTGGGCGGGCGGTGATGTAAGTCCAACCGTAAGCCATTTCTCGCAGCAGACTCAGATTCCCGGCTTTCCTGACAGTATGGGTCTTGGCATCAGGGAAGCGGATGTTCAGCAGGGTTACTAGGGAAAACAGGAAGGTCGCGAAGTCGGTGAGGATAATACCCTCAAGTTGTATGACACTCAGTAGTCCAGCCGCCAGCATCGGCGCGAGGAACTGGGCGGCGGCTTCTCCTAGCTGAATCATCCCGCTGGCGCGACCCAGATGCTGTTTGGGAACCAGTAGGGTGGTGGCGGCGCTATAGGCTGGCCATTGAAAAGCGCTAAAGGCAGAACTGACCGCGACTGCTAGGTATATATGCCAGATTTCCAAGCGACCTGTAACCAGGAGAAGGGCGACGGCTACTGTACTCAAACCGGCACCCGAATCACTCAGAATCATGGCCCAGCGGCGGTTCCATCGGTCTATCAGGGCACCGGCGAAGGGAAAGAGTAAGATCGCCGGTAGCCTAGCAAACACAGAAATGAGAGCGAACTGAGTGACTGAACCGGTGCGTTCATAGACCCAGACCCCAAGGGCAAAGCTCGTCAGACCCGACCCCATGAGAGAGACAAGCTGTCCGAACCAGATGAGGAGGAAAATCCGCATTCCTTGAGCTACAGGGCGTTTTGCCATCTTATTAATTCTCTGCTTTGAGGTTAGTTGCTAGCTGTTGAGCTAAAAGCTGAACGTGGGGGGCTCGGAGAATGGCATAGTGATCGCCTGGAATTGGCTGGATATCTAATAAGCCGTGAGTTGCTAATTCACCCCAGCCGTGGGTTGGGTCAAGCTTGACTTGCAGCGGTTTCTCGCTAGCAGACAAGAGGGCAATTTTGCCGGGATAGGGCTGGGGAATGTAGCTCAACATGGCTTCCCTGTTAGCTTGGAAAACCCGCATCAAGTGGTGCATTTGTTCATAGCTGACTTCGGGCGGCAAAATATTGAGATTTTTAGAGCGCTCTAGGATGTAGTTCAATTGCTCCTCTGGTGGGAGTTCTCGCAATTCATCAGCGGATAGAGGCAGCTCCTTACCGAACAGACCCCCCATATCCCTGGCAAGATGAACTAACAGCGAAGCCTCATCCATCTCCTCATACCAGTTAATAGCAGCCGGTGTATAGCTGTCTATTAAGGCTAGGAGAGCGACTTCTTCTCCCTGAAAGCACAACTGCTGTGCCATCTCAAAAGCGACAATGCCGCCCAAAGACCAGCCTCCCAGATAGTAAGGCCCAGAAGGTTGAATGGCTTGTAGGGCTTCAATATAGTGAGCAGCCATATCCTCAATACTGGTTTTGGGTTCCTGTTCGCCATTTAAACCGGCGGATTGCAAGCCGTAAAAGGGTTGCTCCTTCCCCAGATGACGGGCGAGCTCGAAATAGCAGAGGACGTTGCCACCAACGGGGTGGACGCAGAAGAAAGGTGGCTGAGTCCCAGCGGGCTGAATCGCTACCAAGGGAGAGAATGGCACAGAATCCGTTTGCTGGAGCAGAAGACTTGCCTGGTGTTCGATTGTGGAGTTCTGGAAAAGGCTTGCCAGGGGCAGATATTTTCCGAACTGCTGCTGAATCTGAGCCATCAGGCGGACAGCTAAAAGAGAATGACCGCCGCGTTCAAAGAAACAGTCCCGGACTCCAACGGGATAGACATTTAGAACATTTTCCCAGATTTGTACCAGTTGCATTTCCAGGTTGCTGCGAGGTGCGACGCTGGTGGTTTCTAGACTGAGATGGGATGTATTCAGTGACGGGAGGGAGCGCCGATCTACCTTGCCATTAGGTGTCAGTGGCAGCGCATTCATCATTACAAAAGCGCTCGGTATCATATATTCGGGCAGCTTTTGTTTTAAGTAGTCCCGCAGGTTGCGAGTCACGGTGCGCTGCAAAGTTTTCCACAAGCCTTGAGTTTCCAACAGATGTGATACAGTTTGGTCAACTAATGCCTGTTCGTTGGGCGTAAGATGAAAGCGAACCCCAGCGTGTGGGGGACGCGACCAAACTATTGTCCCTGAAAGCCAGCGCGGGAAGCTCTCTTCAGGCAGTTGCAGGTGCAGGCGGACGCTTGTACCTTCATCGATAGCTGGCACCCCCGCCAGACCAACGCCACCGGTGGAGATATCCGCTGTGTGGAGTGCGATCGCGTTGCCGTCTAGTTCTAGTTGGCATTCACTCTGATAAGGGATGCGATCTGGAATGAGCTTGGAGACGACATAAGCTACGAGGCGCTTGTCCCCCGGAGTGTCTTCCCTGACAATAATGACTGCTGAGTTCACATCGGGATGTTGCGCCAGCAAGGATTCGATTTCTCCGAGTTCGATGCGGAAGCCGCGAATTTTTACCTGGTTGTCAATGCGACCGAGAAACTCAATGTTGCCGTCGCTTAGGTAGCGGGCTAAGTCGCCAGTTTTATAAAGGCGTTGCCCAGGTTCATCGCTAAAGGGGTTGGGGATGAACTTCTGGTTGGTTAACTCCGGGCGGTTGAGGTAGCCTCTGGCGATGCCTGCGCCGCCGATGTGAATCTCGCCCGGTACACCAATAGGAACAGGATTCAAATATTTGTCCAGCAGAAAGATCTGCATATTGGCAATAGGGCGACCAATCGGAACCTGTGTTCTGAGTCCTGAAGACTGACAATGATATACACTACTCCAGACCGTTCCTTCTGTTGGACCGTATTCGTTGAACAAAGATGTGTGCGCCAGCAGCTTGCTATTGTCTTCAACCAACTCTCTGGAACACGGTTCGCCTGCCACAATAACAGTACGAAGACAAGTGAGCTGTTGTGGTTCCGCTTGCTCCAAAATCACGTTATAGAGAGATGGAAGACTCAATAAATGCGATATATGATGTTGAGCAATTAACTTTGTAAGCTGTAATAGCTCTTGTTGGAACTTTGCTGGTGGTAGTACAAGTATGCCTCCCTGGCATAATGTCCAAAAGATGCCCGCGATCGAACTGTCAAAGGCAAACGACGAAAGTAATAAGAAACTGGTCACAGGTTCGCTGTAATAAGAAATACGAGCACTGGTGGAGTGGACTAGGTTTTGATGGGTTACCAGCACTCCTTTGGGTTTCCCTGTAGAACCCGAGGTGTAGATTGTGTAGGCCAGGTTATCGGTCGTCACGTTGCTGACGGGTTTTTCCTCGCTTTCTTGGGCGAGGACTTCCCACTCGGTGTCCAAGCAGAAACGGTGCCCTCTGTACTCAGGAAGACCGGCGACTAGCTTCTGTTGGGTTAATAGCACCGACACCTGGGCGTCTTCCAGCATGAAGGCGAGACGCTCCTGGGGATACGATGGGTCTAACGGCAAATAAGCCCCACCAGCCTTGAGAATGCCTAGGAGTCCTACGACCATCTCTAGCGATCGCTCTACACAAATTCCGACCAGCATTTCTGGTTCCACACCCAATTTTTGCAGGTGGTGTGCTAGTTGATTGGATTTTGCGTTCAACTCGCGGTAGGTGAGTTGCTTGTCTTCAAACACCACTGCCACAGCGTCAGGCGATCGCTCTACCTGGGCTTCAAATAGCTGGTGGACGCATTGATCGCAGGGATACTCGGTTTTTGTGTTGTTCCATTCCACTAGCAACTGATGTCTTTCGGTAGCAGTGAGCAGGGGCAACTCTGACAGCCTTCGATCGGGGTTGGCAACAATCCCCTCTAGCAGAGTTTGAAAATTCCCCGCCATGCGAGCGATCGTGGTTGCATCAAATAAATCGGTGTTATATTCCCATAACCCGATTAACCCTCGGTCGGTGTTTTCAAAAGATAAGGTTAAGTCTAACTTCGCTGTGCAGGTTTCCACCCAACACGGACTGACAGTTAACCCGGGAAGTTCTGAGGGAATCAAGGGAACATTGTGGAATACGAACATCACCGAAAACAAAGGCGTATGACTTAAGGAACGCGCTGGCTGCAATTCTTCTACCAACTGTTCAAAGGGCAGCTCCTGATAAGCGTAAGCACCCAGCGCCACTTCCCGCACTCGCAACAGTAATTCTAAGAAGCTGGGGTTCCCGCTGAGGTCAGTTCGCAATACGAGCGTGTTGACAAAAAATCCAATCAATCCTTCAATTTCAAGGCGATTGCGGTTAGCAATCGGCGTGCCAGTGCAGATGTCTGCCTGCCCTGTATAGCGGTATAGCAATATTTGGAATGCTGCCAGGAGCGTCATAAACAGGCTGACGTTTTCCCGTTTGCTCAAGTTGGCAAGTGCCTCACTCAGCTCTTTTGAGAGGGGCATGGATTGATGCGCCCCCCGGAAAGTTTGAACAGGAGGTCTCGGTCGATCCGTCGGCAGTTCCAACATTGAGGGAGCGCCTTGGAGTTTTTCTTTCCAGTAAGCTAAGTAGGACGATCGTGTCAGTCCCTGCAACCACCGCCGCTGCCAGTGGGCGAAGTCGGCATACTGTAGGGTCAGTTCCGGTAGCGGTGAAGGATTGTTACGACAAAAGGCGTCGTAGAGTGTTGCTAACTCTTGGGAAAATATACCGCCCGACCAACCATCAAAAACAATATGATGTACATTAATTATAAATATGTGTTCAGTTTCCTCTAGCTGCAACAGCAGGACACGCAATAAGGGATCTGTCGCTAAGTCGAAGGGACGCTGAATTAGCTCGGTGGCTAATCGTTGGATTTCAATCTCTCGTTCGTCATTCGGAAGCTGCTGCAAGTCTTTGAGGGGCATTGTCAGCTTCAGGGTTGAGGCGACAACCTGAATCGGTTGTCCGTCAACTTCCCTAAACGTGGTACGCAATACTTCGTGACGGCGAATAATTTCGTTTATACTTTGCTCTAGTATTTTCGCGTTCAGGTATCCTTTGAGACGCAAGGCTACTAATTCGCTGTAAAAAGGGTTAGTTGGATCGAATTTGTTCAAAAACCAGAATCGCTCTTGGCCAAAAGACAGAGGCAATTCCTCTTCTCGCGAGACAGGTATAAAGAGGAGTTCACTCTCAATTGCGATCGCGTTGCTATGTTGCACCAACGCAAGCAGTTCTGCCTTGTACTCAGCCATTAGATCGCGCAGCTCCGGGGTCAGAACTCCTTTGGGGGCGCGAACGCGCAACTGCTCTCCCTCAGTCCACACTTTTACACCTTGTTGGGAGAGTTCATCGACAAACTGATTAAATTTCATAGAATGCGTGCAGTTTGTTAACAATTTATAGGCACAGCTCCTCCCAAGGATTGGGGAGCTGTTCAAAGTCTTAATTAACCGGAGGCAATTTTACAGCTCCATTTCCTCTTCCTCGTCCTCATTGAGTTCAGAAGATGGGGGCACTGACATGATTATCTGCGTCAATGCCAATTGCCCCAGCAATTGCTCCAGCAATTGCTCTGCGAGTTGAGAAATGCTCGGACCCCGCATGAGTTTCATTGTGGGCACGTCCACTTTCAGATCGCTCTTGATGCGGTTACTCAGCTCCACTGCCATCAAAGAGTCAAGTCCCAAATTGGTCAGCGGTTTGGAGTTGTCCAGCTTGGCGGCAGAAGTTCCCAAGATACGGGCAACTTGTTCGCACAGACGAGACTCCAATAAATGTTGGCGATCTGCCGGTTCGCTTTCCATGAGGGTGTTGTAGAAGGAATCTCCTTTATTGCTGGAGGAACCAGGTTCTTCAGAAATAGATTCTCCCCCTCTCAGATAAGAGAATCGCTCTGATGCGCCCGCTGCGTGAACCTGACACCACCGCTGCCAGTTCACCGGTGCCACGGTTGTCTGGACTGCCTCAACATGGAGTAATTCTCCCAGCATTGTGAGCGCTTGCTCCGATGGCAGCAATTTAGCTCCAATCCGCTGCAAATGTTCCCCTACTTCACCTTGGCGAGCAACGAAACCAACATCGCCAATGACTCCCCAGTTAACAGTCAGGGCTGGAAGTCCCATAGCGCGGCGGTGGTGCGCCAGCGCATCCAGAAAAGCATTGGCAGCGACATAATTCCCTTGTCCTGGATTTCCCCAAGTTGAAGCCAAAGAGGAGAATAGCATCAAAAAATCTAGCGGCGCATCCAAGGTCTGCGTATGCAGGTTCCAGGCTCCGATAACCTTGGGAGCCATTACTTTGAAGAAGCGTTCGCGGTTGAGTTGCAGCAGAACACCATCGTCTAGAACCATTGCAGCGTGAATAATCCCTCGTAACGGAGGCATAGACTTCTTAATGTCAGCCAGCACATCAGTCACTTGAAGAGCTTGGCTCACGTCTGCTTTAGCAACTACCACGTTCGCGCCCGCTGCCTCCAGGGTTTTTACGGCTGACTGGGCGGCTGGTGAGGCGACACCGCTGCGTCCCATCAAAACTAGGTGTTTAGCACCGTTTTTCACCAACCACTGAGCTACGGCTAAACTAAACCCACCGAGTCCGCCAGTAATCAAGTAAGTTCCATCAGCGCGAAATGTCACTTTCTCCTGTGTTGCGTCTGTTGCGGGAGCTACCACTACATCTGGGTCTTGCAAAGACAGCACAATTTTGCCAATGTGCAATGCCCTCGCCATGTAGCGGAAGGCATCTCGCACCTTGAAGATTGGAAAGACTCGGTGGGGGAGCGGATGCAGAGTTTGTTCCTCAAAGTGTTTCATTAATTCCCGGAATAGCTCCCCGGAAAAATCAGGGCGATCGCGGAACATACGGTCTACGTCCACAGCGAAAAACGACAGATTATTCCGAAAAGGTCCCAGCCCCAGTTTGCTGTTTCCGTAAATATCCTGCTTGCCGATTTCGATAAAACGTCCGTAGGGTGCGAGTACAGAGATGCTTAGAGGAATTGCTTCTCCCGCCAAAGAATTGAGGACAATATCAACTCCTTTGCCCCCGGTGAGTTGCATTACTTCATCAGCAAACGCGGTGGAGCGGGAATCCATGACGTGATGGACGCCAAGCGCTTTGAGAAATTCCCGTTTTTCCCGACTGCCGGCTGTGGCAAAAATCTCCGCACCGGCTTTTTGTGCCAGTTGGATGGCGGCCAGACCCACACCGCCTGCGGCAGCGTGAATGAGAACCCGTTCCCCCTTACGGATTCGCCCCAATTCGTGCAGAGCGTAGTAAGCCGTGAGGAAAACGGCGGGAATCGTGGCCGCTTCTTCAAAACTGATATGTGCGGGCTTGTGTACTACCAAGCGAGCATCTGCGATCGCATGACTGCTCAAACTGTGAGGGGCGCAGGCGATCGCTTCCTCGCCTATCTCAAACCCTTCAACGCCCGAGCCAATAGCAGTAATAATGCCAGCACACTCTAAGCCAAGCGATCGCCCTGAGTAGCCCCCCTCTAAAGCTTCATCTGATAGCATCCCCATTGCTGCCATGACATCTTTGAAGTTGAGACCTGCCGCACAAACCTGAATCTCAACCTCTCCCGGCCCGGGGTTTTGGCGTTCAATCGCCCGCAAGGTCAGGTTGTCTAAAATTCCAGGTTTGGAGATTTCTAAATGGAACGGTTGAGAAGAAGCAGTTACAGCCTTTTTCTTTTCTGTAGCAATATCTGCGGGCGACACCGAGATCAGGCGATGGACATACCGCGCTTCTCCCCGCAGGGCGATTTCATCTTCTTGCTCGTCTGACCACAATTGAGCAAAAAGCGACAGAATCTCTGCGGGAGAGTCAGCAAGGCTGATATCTACCTTCGTACACTGGAGATTAGGAAATTCATTATTGATCACCCGACCCAAACCCCACAAAGGAGACTGAGCCACCGAAACGGATTTGACTGATTCTCCTACCGCCTGCGCTCCTTTGGTGACCAGTACAAGACGAGGGGAACTCCCCACTCGCTCCAACACCTGAACCAGGTGCAAAACGCTCAAGATTCCCAGTGTCTGCGCTTCTTCCAGAGAAGCAATTGTAGTTTCCTCGGTTGGAGTTATGTCTAGACTCCACAGGTGAACTATCCCGCGACAGGCAGGCTCAGAGGCACTCACAGTCTCCAGAAGTTGCTGCATATCTTCTGGACTGTCTGGGCGGATTTGGAAAAAACCAGCATCAAGACGCTTGAAGCTATCTCCAGGCTTGATGAGAATAGGAGTCTCTAAGCGTTCTTTGAGTGCGACTGCCAACTGCTGCCCAACTAAGGAGCGATCGGCAAAAATCAGCCAGCTTCCCGGCTGTAAAGATTTAGCAGTAACGGCGGACTCGGTTTTAGTTTCTAGCTGAACTTGAGGGCCTTGAGCCAAAATCACATTACTCGCAGACTCACTCGCGTCGTTATCTGAAATGCCAGCTACTTCAAGAAACCCGACATCCGCCAGTAAATTTTGCCATTTTTGCCAGGAAAGGAGCGGGTGTGACGGTCGTAAGTCCAGATCGGAAAACAGCCACCAGCCCTTGAGCATTCCGAAGCTCAGATCCGCTAAACGGGGAGCCTTTGTTATTTCCAGCACCACCAGTAACCCCTCAGATGCTAGAAGCTGTTTAACATTCTCCAAAGTGGAGCGTAGCTCGCGGGTGGCGTGCAATACATTTGATGCCACAATTAGATCGAAAGAATGGGGGTCAAATCCTTGAGAAACCGGGTCGGCTTCAATATCCAAAACTCGGTACTCAATGAACGGATAATTGCTAAATTTCTGCTGGGCTGTGGTGGCGAATACTTGGGTAATATCGGTAAAGACATATTCGGTCTGCTTTGCTGAAAGCACGGGTAGTACATAGGATGTCATAGATCCCGTCCCCGCACCAATTTCCAATATCCGCACTTTTCGCCCTGACGGTAAACGCTCCAGTGCCGCCCGTATCGCCTTCTGAACTAGCAGGTTATAAATACGGAAACTCGGCGAGTCTTGGTACAGATGCTCCGATGTTGTCATCGAACCTTCCGGGAAAATTAGTTGCAGCGGATCGACTTCTCCGCGCAACACTTCTGCCAATTGCTCGCAACAACGCCCTAGCATTAGCTCGGCTTGATAGGCAGGAAATCTCGCCAAAAGTTCTTTCCAAGTTTCTTGCGGTTCTTTGTATTCTGGAATCTGGCAGACCTCCCACTCGTCCTCTACCCGACGCAGAACGCCATCTTCGTGCAGAATTTCTAACATTCGACCCAATAGGCGGCGGTGCTGGGATATCACGCCCAGTTGCTCAGCAAGTGTTTCCGCGCTTATGCGAGTCAGCAATTGAGGCTCAAAGCCGAGCTTTTCGAGGGCTTTCCAGACGTAACCGGCACACAAAAGGTCTAAGAGCGGCCCTACCGTCGAGTAGTAATGCGGACGGCCTAATTGTACGCTCAAGTGAGCCGCTTCGTTTTGCAAGCTATGGGCCAGAAGCTGGGGAGAGGGCAGATAATCAGCAGGCTGGCTCAAGCGCGTGGTTCCAGGGCGTGCTTTCAATTCCCATTGGTATTGGTAGAGATAATCCTCTTTTTCTGAAATCACCTCGTTTGTAGATCCCAGGGACTTGCAGCAGAGCCCCTGAATTTCTACCAGTACGTTGCCAGATTCATCTAGCAGTTGAATGTCTCCCTTAATCCGATGCTGGTTCTGCTCCACCAGACGGGCGTAACTCCACACTTGAACTCCGGGAGGACTATAAACGCGAAGTCGTTTTATCTGAACCGGCAGGTAAGTTTGCTTTTCTGACAAAGTGCTGATAAAAGCCTGAAAGCAAGCATCCAAAAGAACCGGGTACAATTGGTAGTCTTTGACTTCTTTCTCTAAACCTTTAGGAATTTTTAGTAGCGCGATCGCTTCAGAGTCAGCACACCAGAGTTGCTCGATTCCTTGGAAATTCGGGCCATATTCCAGTCCCATTTCCTGGAACTGCTGATAGAGATCGCTCTTGGAAATTTCGCCAGTACACCGGCTGCGAATCTCATCCAACACAACCGACTTGGGAGCGTGGCCATTCTGTAGCCTTTGCAAGTTGCCAGTTGCGTGTTGCACCCACAACGATTCCTTACCCTTGACTTGACTGTGAATGTTGAAAGAGGTTTGACCCTGGCGATCGACACTCAACTGAAGTGTTGACGGTTCATCTGCTAAAAACAGCGCCTTGTGAAATTCAAGGTCTTCTAAAACATAAGACCCTTCACCGAAAATTTCTTTGGCAGCAGCCAGCGCCATTTCTATATAAGCGGCTCCCGGATATACCACGGCTCCCTGAACGCGATGGTCTTCTAGATAAGAGAGGCGGTGCAAGTCTATCGTTGCATTCCACTGCGGCTGGGGCGATTCTAGACGGCTTCCCAGCAGCGGGTGAACCGGCACTCCCAGCAAGGTTCGCTGATAGGTTTGTCCCAGCCGAGCTTGTTGCGATTCTTCTGATTCGTTCCAATAGCGTTCTCGCTGCCAGGGATAGGAAGGCAGGCGAACAAACTGACCTTCTGAATAGAGCCGGTGCCAGTCTACCGGATATCCCAGCGTGTAGAGCTTGCCAAACGATCCCAACATCACAATCTGTTCCGGTTCTTTGCGCCGCAGCGAAGGCAGTGCCGCTACTGTTTTGCCTTGTTTGGCAGCGCACTCAGAGATGTAACTGGTCAGGACTGGATGAGCGCTAATTTCTAGGAATACGTCATACTGGGCTCTCATCAGTCCCTCGACTGCTGTGACAAACAGCACCGGATTCCTCATGTTTTGCCCCCAGTAGACCCCATCAATTTCTGGCCCTTCAACCTGCTGGCCAGTGACGGTGGAGAATAGAGGAATAGTAGCGGATTGAGGGTTAATTCCTTGCAGGCACTCTGCTAGTTCTGCTTTCAAAGGCTCCATTAAGGGACTGTGATAAGGCACTTCCACTTGCAGGAACCGGCAGAAAATTTCTTTCAGTTCTAGAGATTTGGCAATTTCTTCTAGAGCGAGAGTTTCTCCAGCTAGAGTTAGACCTTGTGGGCTGTTGATAGCTGCGATAGAAAGGCGATCTTCGTATCCGACTAGAACCTGCTGAGCTTCTTCTAAAGACAGCCCGACGGCTAGCATTTTTCCTTGTCCCGCCGTTTTTGCTTGCAATCGGCTGCGGTGGAAAATCACGCTAATGGCATCTTCTAGACTCAAAACTCCAGCAACGTGGGCGGCTGCCACTTCGCCGACACTGTGACCGACAATTGCTTCAGGGATAATGCCCCAACTGCGCCATAAAGCAGCGAGTGCGACTTGCACAGAAAAAATCGCACACTGAGCAATTTGGGTAGAGTTGATGCGAGAGTTTTCCTCGGATGCCATCAGTTCTTCCAATAGCGACCAATCAGCATATTGCCGCAGCAATTCGTCGCACCGTTGAATAGTTCCTCGGAATACGGGTTCTTCTGACAGCAACGTCCGCCCCATCGCCCACCATTGCTGTCCCATGCCTGAAAACATGAAAGCCAGTTTGGGTTCGGAGTCTGGAAATGAGCGACCGGAAGACATCCCGGTGCGGGTTTCTCCTGCTAAAAACGCTGACAGGTTTTCTGTAAGTTCTTCTTTGGAATTCCCCGCTACTGCCAGCCGGTAGTCGTGATTCCCTCGGCGCAGGCTAGCAGTGTAGCAGATGTCGGAGAGTGAGGAATTTTCAGTGATTAAAAAGTTTTTGTAAGCCGCTGCTAATGCCTTAAGTGCTTCTTCAGAGCGAGCTGACAGGGGCAATAAAAAAGATTTAAAACTTGGAATTTGGGAGTTGGGAGAAATTCCGCCTCCAGCATTTTCAGGGGCTTCTGCGACCACTACATGGGCATTAGTGCCGCCAAATCCAAAAGAATTGATGCCGGCAAGACGCGGCCCTTTACCATTAGGCCAAGGTTCTAGGGCAGTCGGCACGCGCAACCGCAATTCCTCAAATGGAATGTTGGGATTTGGGGTTTCAAAATGCAGAGAGGGCGGAATCTGCCGGTGCTTTAGAGCTAGAGCTAGTTTGATTAATCCAGCAACACCTGACGCTGATTCCAAATGTCCGATATTGCTCTTTACCGAACCGACAGTGCAGTAGTCTCCAGCAGACCGATTTTTCCCGATGGCATTTCCCAGCGCGTTGGCTTCAATCGGATCGCCTACAGACGTGCCGGTGCCGTGAGCCTCCACATACTGTATTTGCTCTGGTGAAATGCCTGCAAGTTTGCAGGCTTCCCGGACAGCGGCCTCTTGAGCCATTCCGCTGGGAACTGTGATCCCATTGGTTTGACCGTCCTGGTTGATTGCGCTACCTCGGATAACCGCATAAATCGGATCTTTGTCTGCAAGCGCTTGGGATAAAGGTTTCAAGACAACGATACCGGCTCCTTCAGCGCGGACATAACCGTTAGCTCGCTCGTCAAAGGTTTTGCAACGCCCATCGGGAGAAAGCATAGATGCCTTCGAGAATCCTATGGTCACTTCTGGTTTGAGTATGGCATTTACGCCGCCTGCGATTGCCAGCGCCGACTCTCCATTCCAGATACTTTGACTTGCCAGATGGACAGCAACCAGCGCAGAGGAGCAGGCGGTGTCAACGGCCATACTCGGCCCTTTGAAGTTCAAAATATAGGAGATGCGATTGGCTGTGACACAGTGAACGCCACCTAAATTTGTGTAAGCGTTAATCGAGTCGCGATCGCTCACACTTAACTGAATGTCGTGGTAATCGCTGCTCGATATGCCAATAAATACTCCTGTTTTTGACCCGGCCAGATTTTCCGGCACCTGCCCCCCATCTTCCAGCGCTTCCCAGGCTACCTCCAGCAGCAACCGTTGCTGCGGGTCCATGCAAGAAGCCTCTCGCGGAGAAATCCCGAAAAATTCCGCATCAAATTCGTCGATTTTATCTACAAAACCGCCCCAGCGAGTTCTGATTTTGCCCGGTTTTGTCCCCTCCGGGTCATAGAAATTATCTAAGTTCCAGCGATCTTCTGGCACCTCGGTAATAGCGTCTACGCCATCTCGCAGCAGTTTCCAGAAGGCTTCGGGGCTGTTGGCACCGCCAGGGAAGCGGCAACCCATACCGATAATAGCGATCGGTTCTTTTTGCGAGTTATTCATGTTTTCTGATGTATTTTGAGTCATTAAGTTTTCCGTTAGAAGTAGTGCTAGTTCTTCAAAGTTGTATCAATTTAAAGAAAGATAGAGGGGCGATCGCTTCCTAGCTGTCGGTATTTTGATATGTAGCTAGTGGGCGATCGCTTCTCCCAATTGGAGCTACATTAGGAAGACGAGTTTGCCAATGGATAGTTAAGATTCTAGGCTAAGCGCGATCGCGATATTTTTGCCTCCGACTGGGGGTAAATTAAGCATCCTCTTGACGTGGCTATATAAGTGACGATTGAAATCGCTAAATATGAAGACAAAATTTTATGATTTTAAATCTCAAAAAATTGAGCTTCATTTTAGCTATTCAATCGCCCTATCAGTTAGTAGGCGTAAAGCGAAACCCGTTCAATTTTCAGGGACTCATCTTTTGGACCGCTTGCCTTCTGAATCGATATCAATAGATTTGTACTATCCATTGCCTCACCCAGCTTCTCTAACTGGAGGAGCAATTCATCTGTAACGTCGAATTGGAAAGTCTTGGTGACGGGTTCAGGACTCGGAATCACAAAGAAAGAAATTGAACCCGCGTAGTAAGTATCGATGTCACTCTTTGAATCTTCATTAGTCTTTGAATCTTTATTAGGGAGATTCAGAAACACATCGTAACTGCCGTAGGGTCTGCCAGTATAAGTGACATCAACTTTTAATGTGTAGCCCTTGGGATCTGTAGGAGTTGAGGTGTTAGCTCTCAGATGTCCCAGCTCTGTTGCTATCTCAGTCTTCAGAGGTAACTTTAAGTCGATGGGGCGATCGCTGCTAACAACACTGTCAACTTTTTCTGAAGCAAGCAGCTTGGGAGCTGATGGTTTGCTAACCTCTGCCAGCAATCCCTTTGATGGGGGCAGAACTATAGGCGTATCGTCATACTGGTAGCCCAGGTTGTAAACCTTCTTAATTACATCGTTTAAGGTGTACTTAACTTTAGTCCAGCCAATCGTGCCATCAGATTCGACTTTAGGGTCGAAAAATGTGTATTCCCAGTCGTCTTGACCATCTATGTGTAAGTTACCTTTCGTGACGAAATTTCCATTGTCAGAATTTGTCCACTGATCCCATAGGCGATCTATATTGCCGTGGTGCATCCAAAAGATTGGATCGAAACCAGCACTTATAACATCAGCCATCAAGCCGTCGCCCCATTCGGGAGTTTTGGCATTGCCATTAAACACCCCATTGAATATCTTGTTGAATTTATTGTGTGGGTCGGCATACTTTCCATCGCCACCACCGATGTAGTCATGCATGGATCCATGAAGCTCGTCTTTGATTATATTATTGAACTCTTTAAAGTCAGGCGTTCTTATGAGACCCTCCACCTCGTTATACAAGTGCTTCCCTGCAAAGCCCGCTTCGATCTTTTCACCGTTCAGCAATTTACTAAACCGTCCGTCCTCAAAGAGACTATTGCTATCATCAGCGGGAAGTCTGAAGGCTTCCGGCATGGTGAGAAAGATATCTCCTGGATTCTTATCGGTCGAACCCAGGCTTACATACCTCCAATACGGTAGAGCAAAGTTCTTATCTCCCGAAAGCGCGCGCACAATATTCTCGAAATGATAAAGGTAGAGTCGGTGCCAGACTAGGAAGTTGTCATCGGATACCTCCGTTCTTTCTCCGTGTGCGTAGTGGGTGCAGTTGTCCCAAGCAATTAGACGATCTTGATGGCTTTTAGTGTAAGAAGGACACAGCGGATTGCTTTCCAGGTACTTCATTTCATAATCGCCCGTCGGCACCCAATGAATTGCACCCTGGTAATACCAACTCAAGGGATTGCTACAGTCCATCTGACGCATCTTAGCCAGCGCAATCTTGAGTGATTTAATATCCTCCTGGGCTTCTGGCGAGTGGGCTTCGTTCCGAACATACACTCTCGATGCTTCAGCCGGAGTGACTGCCATCCCGAAAACTAAAGCAATGCAAATCATAGTAATTGCAAAGAATTTATGCAAAGCTTTGAGCGCATTACCGCCACGAAACCCGGTAGAAACATTATCGGAAAAACTGTGTTCTGCCGCTCGAAAGGTAGACGGTGCGACGAGTCCAACCGTCACGATCGCAATAACCCTTGCCATCAGCCATGAAACTCGTGTGTGAAGTAGTTTCCGGAAAGCTTCTGGGCTGTTGGCGCCGCCCGGAAAGCGGCAACCCATACCGATAATAGTGATCGGTTCTTTTTCCGTGGTATTTACGGAACCTGATGTATTTTGAGTCATTAAGTGTTCCTAAGATGTTGTTAGTTAATCGGGCGCAAGAAATGGCGGTCAGATTATCGCCTTCTGGGGCTGTCGGTGCCGAAAAATTACAAGAAAAAGCATAGGTTCTGGAATTCAGGCACGGCAAGCGATCGCCTTGGCAGAAGTGTTCCGTCCTGGCGAATTATCTATTGGTCAAACCCAATGATTTGTAATGCGAATGCTCTTTTACTACGAAAGGGATTTACAAAAATGGGACGCTTGCGCTTTCTTGAACATTAGAGAAATTCCTAAAATTTTCCTGTCTTTTAATTTTTTTAGATGGAGAGCGCAGGAAATTTTATGGGGCATAATTTGCAGCGCATTTTCAGCGTCAAATATTTTCGGGCAAACTCGTTCTAATAATAGGACACCAATTTCTGTATCAAGCCACTATTGGAAAGGCGGGAGCAAGCGTTCGAGAGCCGGATGGTAGGTGCGATCGATCGCGAATGTGCGATCGCCCGTTCTCGAAGCCAAGATGCAGCAACGCCGCTGTCTTTTTCGCAAGTAAACCTGTGCACCCTCGGTTCCCTATGTAGGTCGCTAGTTTTTAACAGCTTCATTTTTGTCACCTGCCTAAAGACATACTTAATCTACCTCTATAGATAAATGCCTGTCAATGGCAAGAACATAAAGTTTGCATGAAGAACCAGAAAAAGGATAGAAAAAATCAACGTTTCCTGACTTAAGCAAGATTTGGGGATACCCGTTTAGGGCAAAAGTTGGGGTGCCGGCCGTCAGGAGGGCGCTTGAAAAATGCACGCCGAATTCTGGAACTGGCGTTTTTACTTCAGAAAATAAGCGATCGCTTCGTACCCGTATAACGATAAAACGTAAAGCCGCCTAAGCGAAAAGATTGCTAGAGGGGCATTCTTACAAGCGGTTTTTAAGGAGATGACAGATTACCCTATAGCTGTCTTTCCAAGGATCGAACCTCGACTTTTCGTTGCTTGAAATGGCGCAAACTCGTTAAATTTCCAAGATTGTGACAGTTATAGAGTAAGATTGCGATCGCTCATTCGCTTCAGACGGCATTGTTTGCGAATAGGCGTTAAATTTTTACAGGCTGTAGATTTTCTTAATATAAATAACCAAAAAAACGGGGTAAGACCCCCTTGACAAGCATCTATCTAAAGAAATAGAGTTTGTCTATCGGAACAGAAATATAGTTGATATATCGAAAGATAGAAGACAGTTAGCTGGTTCCCAACTAATTGAGAAAAAGTATTGCCTCTGTCAGCAAGTATTGCATCATTACCAGGTTGAGGATAAAAAATTGAATTCTCACGCATTTATTTTTTCAGAAGGCAGAGAGCGATCGTGAGATATGGTCAAATAATTTGGCAGCAGTGACAGGAGTCTGGAGATTTTCTTTATGGTTGCTGCATAAAGTGGATGGGCAACCCAACTGATAGGGTAAACAAGGTAAAAACTATGTCAAAGACTAAAATAGTCATATTAAGCGACATTCACATTGGAACGAATGCGCCTACAGTATGGTATCAAAAGGGTATTCACGAGAAGTATTTAATAGCTGTTCTAGATTGGGTCATCGAAAATTCTCAATCAATTCGAGAACTAATTCTTCTGGGCGATATCGTGGATTTTTGGACTTATCCGCCTGACGAACAGCCCCCTAGTTTTGATGAGATTATGGCTGCCAACCCAAAGATTTTTAGTTCTAGTGGCAAGTTAAGTGAGGTTTTAACTGCACTGGAGGGGAAAATCACCTATGTGCGTGGCAATCACGACATGACCATTACACAAAGTGACTTGGACAATATTCCAAATCCAAATGGCTACAAAATTACATTATCGCCTGATGACATTTACTACCCTTTAGGCAACGGAAACCACAGGATTGTTTGCACGCACGGGCATCTCTACACGATGTTTAATGCTCCTTACAATAATAGTAACAATTCACTTAAACCATTGCCATTAGGTCAATTTATTACCCGCGCTATGGCTTATAAGTGGCAACGGGATATTGAACCTGGTAAAACCGTGGCTGACTTAGATGCTTCTGGCGAACCGAATGGCATTTGCCTATACAATCTTGTAAATTCAGTTAATGATTCCGTAGCTGAAACAGTTCTCAACTATATAGTCACATTGACCGGGCTAGAAGAAACACACCCTATTCGGATGGCAAACAACACAGAAACTAGCATCAAAGAAGCTAAAAATATTTATCGCAATTTGTGGTCTGAATGGCAAAGCAAATCAGATAGAATTACTACGTCTAAATCGGCTATAGCCGATTTAAATGGGACTTTTATGGGCTGGTTCGCGCAAAAGCTAGCCTTTGAAGTGGGGGCAGAGCTAGTTATTATGGGACACACCCACAAGCCTATTTCTGGACTGAAGGATTCTTTAATCAAGTATTTTAATACAGGCTTCAATTGTCCTTCAAAATGTGACCTCTCTAAAAAGCATCCTACTTTCCTTATCGTTGATACGGATGATTGCCATGCTGCGGTTTTCCAAGTAGTCAAGGAGGGAGAAGTCTACACTATTCAAGCGGCTGAGGCTGAAGAAACTAAAGTAGCTGCGCCATTTGATTACTCTTGTTATTTAATTATCGATAACACTCAAGGCAACTGCGATCTGGACTTACTTGAATATGAAAAAGAACCAAAACACGGACATTATATAGTTACTCCTCCTCAAAAGATAAGTCGCGGAGAACAGGGAAGGTTTTGGCTGCAAGATTATCCGGGAACCAATGGTTCAGAGGGTTGGGCAAAATATTCGGCTCAAGGGAGAGTAATAAATTTGACTTACCAGTGCCCAACTGCTAGCAATTGGGGGAAGTTATCTTCAATAGACAACGGTTGCTCGGGAGCCAACTTTTATAGCAAGAGTGGGGGCGATAGCTGGGGCGATCTAAATCAAGTGAAAAAGCTAGGTCATCCATTTTTTGTGAAATTTGTCTTGTAATGAGGAAGCGGACATTCGACGCAGGAACCTATGCGTGCTGAGTTTCTGAACCTTCCGCACATTCCCCTCTGTTGCGTCCAGTGCAGCCGTGATAACACTGTGTCTGATGCGGTGAGGGAACATCTGCTACTGGCGTTGCTTAATCAGGGTATGAAAAAAATAACTTAAAAATCCCGAAGTTTTGTGGATACTGGTTTCTCTGACTTGCATATTGAGCCCTTCATACCCTAAATCAGCAACGCCCTTTACCTTTCGCTTCAAATCAATTCTACAGTTTCACGCTTGCATCGCCCACTGTCTCGGGCTATACCTGTGCTGACATAACGCATCTCCTTTGCTAATCTCAAAGTTAGTTCTTTACCGCAATTGCTGATGGGTAGCCAATCTACAGCCAAAACTATCTTTCTCCTCGTCTCTATGGTGGGCTGGCTTATCGTTGGTGCATCTTTGATGTATCTTTTTCCGGTCGTCGCAGATTGGTTAATATCCTCCGATCGCACCCATCTATGGATGCAGACCCTCAGCCGTAGCGGTTACAATCCTATGCTGGCTTGGGTAGGAGGAGGCATCACTCTGGTTATTACCGTGTCGGGGTATATCCTCTGGCATCAGAGGTTTGAAGGCAAGATTTAGAGCAATGGTCACAGATCGATTTGGGAGCGATCGAGTTCTGAGTTCAAAGAAGTGTGGGAGGCCTTTGCGGTGAGGCGTAAAAAAAGCCTGCCAAGACGACTATCAGAATTTTAGATATTGATGAGTGCTGGTTTGATATACAGTGCTTACTTTTTGGAAAATAGCGAGTGCTATATTTCTGAAAGTTTGGGCTGCTGTAAAGCAAGATAGTATTAATGAATCTGAATTGGCAACAGTTATTAAATTCTCAGTGATTTAGTCTTTAAGTTTCTGCTAGATTGCCCTTAGCTCTTAATAAGGGCATGGTAGTGGTTTGGAAAACTTAACTTTTATTTACAATATGCTTTCTATCCTATCTACTTTACGTCAAGTCTCTTCTCATTTGCAAGAGCGCTTGATTCAAGCCCTCGCTGTGAATCCAGCCTACGAAACCACCGTAAATCATTTTGCCATCGCGATCGGCTAAAAAAATGTGATCGACGCCGAGGGGGTTTTTCCAAGCCCTAACCGCTGTTCCATCCCTAAGTCTGATAATCGGATTGGAGCTGTTAAAATCCCTGTGGTGTGCTGGTGTCATTCCTGGGACAGCTTCTAAAATGGCGCGAGCTTCAAGGGTAACATCTGAAATGTTTGCAGCGCTGGCTGCTGAACAGCCACATCCATCTGTTACAGTTTGCTTGAGCCTTTCTTTGATATCGCCATCAAACAGGGATAATTGCTCAATCTCATCTAAAAGTTTCCCGTGTGGCTCAGATAAGCGCCTTTGGCAATAAATTGCTGTCAGCAAGTCCTCTAACCCTACTTTTGTCAGAGCATCTGCAATCAATCCCGTCAAACCTAGTACGGCAATGCCTCCGAGCATTCCAGCAGGGCCACCTAGAAAAGCTAGAGCTGCTGTGATTGCAGCCGCTCCTGTAAAACCTGTCGCAGCCATCGTTACTACCAGGATGATACCTGGTAAACCCAAAGCAGCTACTTTCTTGACGACTTCATCCATTTTACAAACCTTCGCTGTTGCTTTCTTTCCTCTACCAACCAGTTGCCAGCACGAAAAACCTGTTAGCGAAACAAGTTATTTATTATATCCTGACCTTGCCGTAGCAGTTTCGAGTCGTAGATGGGAAAATTAGATCATCCTAATGAAGCTGTAGCGGTTTTAACCCCTATGCTGGAGAATATAACAAAGCTGGCAAAGTACCAGAAAAGCAACGCATTAAACCAACGAAACTACCTATGACAATTGGCAAGCTTGAACTCATCATCAAAATTAACGAACTCCCGAATAACGTAGAGACTAACAAAGACAACTGGAAAACCTTTGAGCTTGACTGTGACGATCGGGTAGTGTCCGTTACTGTTAAACCAAAAATATGGAAGAAGCTTGAGGATGCTGCTGCCAACTATCCCATGTGGGTGGCTGCTATTGGTGGCAAAATGGGTGAGTCAACCCCTAACGGCTTTGTGCTACTAGAGCCAAGTATTCAGGTATTCGAGAAAAAACCGAAGGACCCTAAGCCTGAAGCAGAGTAGTGAGAGAGATTTGAGTAGCAATTGTGCAGAAACCCCTTAAAACAGCTTATATCGATATTTTGATAGAGCTTTCGCGGTTGCAAGTTTAAAATGGAATAAACCTGTTTTTTCCAACAAGCTAAATTCTAATCACAATAAGATAAATGTTACGGAGAAGTAAATGACATGACCCGAGAGGAAGCAGTGCGAAGAATTAAGCGGGTTGCCGATAAAAAATTGAGTAAACTAGACTTAATGGACTTGCAGTTGGAAGAAGTGCCACTGGAAATTGCCAAGTGTAGGCATCTGAAGTTGCTTTTCCTCACTTGCAATCAGATTACCTCCATTCCAGAAGTGTTAGGGCAACTGCCCAACCTGACAGAGCTTTCTCTGGGTGGCAATCAGATTACCTCCATTCCAGAGTGGCTTGGACAATTGTTCAATCTGACAGGGCTTGACCTCAGTCACAATCAGATTAGTTACATCCCAAAGGCGCTGGGGCAATTGTCCAATCTGACAGAGCTTGACCTCAGTAACAATCAGATTACCTCCATCCCAGAGGTACTGGAGCAATTTTCCAATCTGAAATCGCTTGGTTTCAGTGAAAATCAGATTACCTCCATTCCAGAGTGGATCGGACAACTGTCCAATCTGGAACTGCTTCACTTGGGCGAAAATCAGATTACCTCCATCCCAGAGGTACTGGGACAACTGTCCAATCTGGAACTGCTTCACTTGGGCGAAAATCAGATTACCTCCATCCCAGAGGCGTTAGGGCAACTGTCCAATCTGATATGGCTTGACCTCTCTAATAATCAGATTACGGGAATCCCGGAAGCGATTTACAAAAGGAAAAAGTTGAAAAGCCTAGATTTGCAAGGTAATCCGGTGTTAATGCTCCCGGAAGTTTTGGGGTACGGTCAAGATTATCAAGGTTGTGATGATATGCGAACCATTCCCGACTCTTACTCCCACGCCCGCAATCTAGCGCTACCTGAGCTAGATGCTGAGCGTCAGAAAATTGAATCTGAGGGATATTTTGACGTTGGAACTCTTCAAGATGCCAGACGACGGATAACTGCTTCTATTGTACAGCGACAGGGACAGTCTGAATTTCGACGTAAGTTGTTAATTGCTTACGGTGGCCGATGTCCAATAACTGATTGTGATGTAGAGTCAGCTATCGAAGCAGCACATATAATTCCATATCAAGGTACTCAAACCAATCATCCAACAAATGGTTTACCGCTCAGAGCCGACATACACACTCTGTTCGATTTGCATCTACTATCAATTCGACCAGATACCAATGAAGTGGTGATTGCCCCTGAACTCGTCGGCACCTGTTACCAAGATTTGGCTGATCGGAAACTGACTTTACCCCAGGATCAAAAAACAGTACCAAACCAAAACGCTCTGAGCAAGCATCATGAAACTTTTCTCAGCAAATGCAAAAGTGGTCAGCTAACAGCAAGCAATGAACCCAATTGAATTAGAGTGGCAACACATTAAATAAGATGAATTAGTAGGACAAATGTTTGATGATGAATTTGAACTCGCCTACTTCGGAATTGATGGATATTCCCGCCTAACCTCAGCGATCGCCCTTAATCCAAATCTAAAATATAATTTTTTCAACCTTCCAGTCCGTCAGTTAAAGGTTGTGACAGTTGTTCTAAGGGTAACGGGACAGCAGGTAATTCGCTCGCTACATGGGAACTATCAACAAATATGTAACTTTCAGACAAAATATTGTTGATTATTTGTGTAAGCCATTCGCGCATAGAAGCTGTAGTATTATCAGTAAATTCAATGTTTGGTAAATTTTCTTCGCCTTCATTTGTTATGCGATTTAGGTTCCACGACTCGGGAACAGCTTGGTTACTAACCCCACTCATCGACGATATAGGAACATCGCGACCGGGTTGGGCTCGATGAGCTAAAATATCTCGTATTTTTTTCCAAACCTTATATTTTGCCGCGTCTTCTGTTATAGAACGTTCCTCAAACAAGTTTTTTAAGCTGGTTGTAATAGTTGCATTTGGAAATTTTGATTCAAAATGTAGTGCAGTCTTTTGAGGATTAATTTGCCTTATGTTTTTTTCTATATTTATAAAAATAATTTTATCTGTAGCTTGTCTTGGCTGTGCTACTTCTTCTATTGCGCCGATAGCATATAAAGCGCAACAAAGGCATTCAATAGCAGCCAGTCCGTTTACCAAAAAATTAAACAACTCTCGTTCTACGACATATCGTTCATGCCGGGTATAATTTTCTCCTACTGGAGGCACAGATTCTCTATAGTTTTTATCATGTTCAGTGCAAGCTAAAAAACGATATAAAAATCCCTTCCACGAAGCTGAAAAAAACAAAACTTCATTTTTATTAGTATTACTTTTTGAAGAAACCAAAGAATTTATTTTTTCGTAATTTTCAGTTGGGAAATCATCTGGTATAGGTAAACCATTTGTCAGGGGGTATGCTGTCATAGATTGCGTCGGTTAAAATTTTAAGCCTACTTAATTTATGAAGGATACCACATATCGCTATATCTCTACCGTAGGGACAGAAAACCGACTCCGTGTTCCTACTTCATAAACCAGGAATACGCTGTATAAAAAGCTTGAGTTACTCATCTTGGGGTTAATCCAATCCTCAAAGCTTGGTTAAAGCACTTCATACCCATTTATGGAAATGGTTGGTCAAAGCACTTCATAAGCTGTTCTACATTTAAATTGTCTGTCAAAAAAAATCAAAGTCTTGTGGGGTGGGCGTCCCGCCCGCCCTAAATATACAATTTAAATGCGCGACAGCTTACCCGTTTATGGAAATGGTAGTCTTACCTCCGCTTGGTATGTCTTACAATATCTTACGCTTACATTACCTTATCTTACCCTTATCCCTAATCTCCAGCTTTTGTCTCGAAAGCTAGATTGTTGGGGCCGATTTGGTTGCCAAGATACTTGATGCACTGTTGTCTGAAAAAGACATCCCACTTCCCGCGTTCCTCAACACAAAAAGCTAGGGTTCACTGCCATCACAATTGGGCTTCAGCCAAGATTATTTGTAACGCCCCAGGTTTTACTGTTGTGCCTTATGCAGCAGCCCGTGTAGAAACTTCTTCAAGAATAGAAAATAATTCATCTAGCTGAGTCGAGGTAAATAATCCGTCTGGCCCCTGTGGCGTAATGTCGGTAAATGGGGATTCATAGAGGATTGCTGCATCCATTGCGCCATGTGCGGTTAGGTACTCCACAATCATATTCACAAATTCAATCTGATTGGAGTTAAGATTTTTACCAGATATAAACCTCGCTAATTCCTGTTTGGCTACCTCTCGATCGAGTCCTACTAAGGAACGGACGAATAAGCCTAACCCATGCGACTCTTCTTTTGCACGGTCTATATCCTCCTCTACGCCTAATTTGTTCTCTAGTAATATCTTCTCTAACTCAGATAAATCGGATGGAGTGAGCTGTTTGTTAGTCCGCAGCTTAAAAATGACCACATGATCTTGATGCGATCGCAAAAAAGCCCTGGCTTTTGCACGGAACTTCTCAAAGTTATCTAATGCTGTAAAACCAGGCAACTCTACTATTATCTCCTCCCCCATTACATCCTCAAAATCAGTGTAAATAGGTTGGCGTTTTTGTTTCTCAATCAGCTTTATTAACCCCCGTAGGCGTTTGCGTAACACCTCCAGCATTGGTAATGTCACATCTTGCCACCACTCATCGGTTTGTACATCCTGAATCAGGGCTAACTGTTCTTGCACGAAGGGAATGGCAGATTTATCCTCTAGCAGTCCTGCAAGTGACTTCACCTGTTCTTGTAAACGCTTAAACGTAGAGTCAGAGCGCAGGATTGCTAATTGTAACTTCAGCATCAGAACATCAAATCTTTTTATTTCTTCTGTTTCTGTTTCCAATTGGGAAGGTAAACCCGCTATTTCTTGACTAAGCTCAAGAAAATCATCGATCGATAGCGACGCCCATGCTGCGGAATTAGCATATTTCTCTACAAATCGTTGTTTAGGTCGCACTATGAAGTTTTCAGGATTCATAGCAGCCACTTCTGTATTGAGCAAATTGGCTAGTTCCTGGCGCAATTCTGCATCGGTCTTGGGTTCTTTAGAGGCAGCTTGATACTCTTGAAGCTTGCTCAGGTTTGCTTGATTAATTGGTTGATTTTCATGGATTATTTTATCTAGCTCTCCGATTAATTCTAATCGAGCGGTAAACAGTTGCTGACCCAATGATTTAGTTATTGGTGCATTAACAGTCTCTGAGTTCTGTTGAAAATACTCTAAATTTTGGCAATAATCAAACAGGTAAAAAAATTCTTTATCTTGCCCTAATCCAAATAGGTCAGGGCATAGCCTCGTACCTCGTCCTATCATCTGCCAGAACTTAGTTTTGGAGCGCACAATTTTGAACAGCACCAGATTAACTACCTCTGGCACGTCAATTCCAGTGTCGAGCATATCCACTGAGATTGCGATATGAGGTTCTTTATCTTTTTGGGAAAAGTTATCAATCAGGCTTTGAGCATAGGTGGTTTTGAAGGTAATGACGCGCGCAAACTCACCTTTTAAGTGGGGGTAGTTGACGTTGAACCGCTCAGCAATAAACTCGGCATGATCTTGATTTTTAGCGAAAATAATGGTTTTGCCGAGACGATCGCCCCCCGCAACCTTTAACCCCCTAGTCATCAGATGCTCTAGCACCTTATCCACGGTATCTTTATTGAATAACCACTTGTTGACTGCTTCTGCTTCTACGCGCTCAGGGGCATTGCCTTCCTCATCCCATTCAAGCGCATCCCATTCTTCTCTTTCGGATTCAGAGAGTTCACCATAATTAATGCCTTGTCGCTGAAACTTAAGCGGTACTGATACTGCTTTAAGCGGGACTAGATAACCATCCTTTACGGCATCTTCAAGCGAGTAAGCATCGGTAGGTACGCCATTTTCTAAGTCAAAGAGCCCGTAAGTGTTGCGGTCAATTTCATCCTTTGGTGTAGCGGTTAGCCCTAGCAGGACAGAATCAAAGTAGTTGAAAATTGTGCGGTATTTCTGGAAAACAGATCGGTGAGCTTCATCAATAATAATTAGGTCAAAATGCCCGACGCCAAAACGACGCTGACCGTCACGGGTATCATTAATTAATCCCATCATGGTTGGATAGGTGCAAGCAAATACTCGTCCTTCAGTATCTTTTTCTGTGACTAAGTTTACTGGCGCGGCATCGGGGAGATGTTTCTTAAATACATTGATTGCCTGATTTACCAAAGCTACACGATCTGCTAGAAATAGAACCCGTTTCGCCCAGTTACAACGCATCAGCAGATCGACCAAGGCGATCGCGGTTCTGGTTTTGCCTGCACCAGTCGCCATAACTATCAGGGCTTTGCGGTCTTTATCAGTCTCTAAGGCTTCGGTAATGTGACGGATGGCACGAGTTTGATAATAGCGTTCGGCAATGGTAGAGTTAATTGTGCCTGTTGCTAAAGATTTACGGGTAGCTCGGCGCTGTATAAGTAATTGTAATTCAGTTTTTTTATAAAATCCTTGCACCTGTCGCGGTGCGTAATTAGTATCATCCCACAGCCAATGCTCGTAACCGTTAGAGTAGAAAATAACTGGACGCTGGTTAAATTGGTTTTCTAGGCAATCGGCATATAGCTTAGCCTGTTGTTGCCCGGTGCGGGAGTCGTTTCGGGTACGCTTGGCTTCTACGACTGCCAGGGGTTTACCATCATCGCCCCAGAGGACGTAATCAACAAAACCTTGACCTGATGAATTGGGCATCCCTGTAACCGGAAACTCTCGATCGCGTTGTTGATCTAAGTTCCATCCGGCTTCTTTTAACAAAAGGTCTATGAAGATGTCGCGGGTTTGTGCTTCAGAATAGTCGTGGGTATCTGGCTGGGTGACACTGGCTTTTTTGACTGCTGCCAATTCTGCCCGTAGTTGTTTCAGTTCTTCATCAAGTGCATTTTTGTCTGCTAGAACTGTTGAGAGCTTTTCATCGCGATCGCGTAGTTGAGTTTCTAGTTTCTGAAGTTGTTCAATAGTTTGCTTAGGAACAGGTGCAGTCTTGGGCAATGCGTCAGAGTTGAAGGTAAGCCCCGCATTCGGTTTGCTAGTGCGTCCATAGGTGTGGGCTAACCAATATGTAACATGAAACAACTCTCGTACAGCATTTATAGCATCATTAACAGGGATAGGTCTGGGGCTGTGTACTGCCGGATTTCCTAGTTTGATAATGACTCTTGCTTTGTTAAATATTGCTTCACCTACTAAGTTTTTAAAGGTAGGTTCGTGAATCAAGGCGCTTAGATTATCTTGATAAGGCAGTTCAAGAGAATTATCGTATTTATATAACCAATTTACGGTTAACTCCAAAGTTCGACGGGCATAAAAGCAGGCAGTGCGAGGGTCTGGATGTACTGCATCAACAGCTTTCTTGGCGGATTCATAAATTGTAGGGAATTCAGCTTGGAGGAAAGCAAACTGGGTCATATATTTATGTAGGCATTTGGTGATAGTTCTCTAAATCCTTGTCTAGTGACCAGATAAAAACTTCACTCATTGAGAAAATATTACAGGATTTATGAAATTCCTGAATGATGCTGAGATCGCCGAAACTTGTTCCTTCTTGTTTATTAGGAGCTTTGTTTTTACCAGCTTCATCAGGAAACTGGTCAATCCACTCCAGTATCTCTGCTGTACTCGGGAATGGAGTAGGCCTCCAGGGAGCTATGCCTGCGAAGGCTGCTTTAACTTGTTCAACAAAACGTATGGCGGTTTTCCTTCGTAGTGTGCCGTCCCCGTTTTGGGCGATGTGGTTGCCTGTTTCGAGTATGGTTGCCATTGGCAACAGAAAAGTACAGCCAGCTAGAGAATAGGTTCTAAAATCTTCGAGAACTGATTCTCTATGCTGATTATAGTTGGGAACGTTGAGTATTTCGAGGAATATGCTGGTATCTATTAGGCAGATACTACTCATTGCCGTACTCCTGCAAACGAGACAGCCATGCCATAGCTTGCTGTTTTCTCTCTTCAGGGGTGTGCGGCGATTTGACGAATCGATCGACTACCCCAGCAGTTACCAGTTGACCGAGCGGCCCCTGAGATATCAGACTAGGAAAATCGTACATCTCCCCAAGCCGTACCAGGCGGCTATCTCCTTCCTCTGGATTGCGGTAACAAAACACTACATCACCCAGAGCAGCGTCGGGTAAGGCATCCATTAACGCGGGGTTATGAGTCGATAGCAGCACTCGCAATTTACGACGTTCGGCAATATCTCGGATGCTGGCGAGTAAATGCTTGGCGCGGTTGGGATGAACGCCGTTGTCGATTTCCTCGATGACAACTAAACTGCCTTCGGTAGCCGATAGCATAGCAGCCGCGATCGCTAACACCCGTAAAGTGCCATCGGATAATAATGCAGCCTCACAATCCCGGCGGGTATTGCCAAAGGTTTCTGCTAGTCGCACCATAACTTCATCCCGCGGGCCGAAAATGAAATCTAGCCCATCTATAGCTTGCTCTGGTAGACTCTGGATAAAGTTGAGAATTGCCTGTTGATTTTCGGCTTGATTCTCCCACAAACGAAACAAGACGCTGGAAAGATTAGTGCCATCTTCTTGTAATCGCTTATCAGACTTGAAGCTGTACTCGCGCATTCTGGCGGGGACGGGATCTAAAAATAGGATATTTTGTAAGACTTTTTGATATTCGCGGACGATTTCAGGAATGCTTTTTTGGGATTTGGTGTACTTTGCATCAAAATGGGCAGGGGTGTCTAATTGCACGAATATAGCCATTTGATCGCTGCACGTTATTCGTGGCTTGTTCTTCCCTTTTGTAAAGTTGTTATAGGCTACACGAACATCAGTTCCTACTCCTTGAGAAGGCTGATCTAGCTGATATAGCGGGACTTGACTTGTTGAGTCAACGATTCGCTCATTACTGATGTGCAGTTCTCCGTCACGCACATTTAGGGTGATGTCAAGTTGGTTCCATTCTGTTGAGTCCAAACGGCAACCGATGGTAAAGTTTGACTCTCCCCGATGGCACAAGTCATTTACTCGACCGCGCACAACACGCTCTGCACTATTCACGGCATATTGAATACTGGAGAGTTTTTGACCTTGTGCTAGCCATGACAGAAAGCGCAAACCTTCAAGGGCGTTACTTTTGCCTGCGGCATTGGCTCCGATTAGTACAGTCAGCGGCCCAAGAGGCAATCGGCTTGTGCTGTAACTTTTGAAGTTGGCGAGGGTAAATTCGGTTAGCATGGCGTTCATCTCATAATTCTCCTCTAAATGCTCGATGTTGAAGGGAGGAGAAGAGGACATCAAGTTCTGACAGTGAGGTGCGGTGTGCGATTTTGAGTTTGTTGACAGCAGAAATGCGTTGAGCAAATTCACACTGTCTATTTAGTGGCGGTACGGGAATTTGAAACGCTCTTATATCGCGGATATTTATGTGTGGAGATGCTGATCCGCCAACTTCTCGGAGTGCTTGATGATAAGCTATAGGGTTGGAAAGATATCCCCAGATAAATTCACCATTTGCTTTACTGGTTTCAGGGCGAAAGAGCATCATCCGTTGCCCTAGACAGATTAGAGGAGTATCGTCAGTTAATAGTGCAGCATTTCCAAATCTAGCGCCCTCTCTACAGTAAATAACATCGCCTTGCTGTGGAACTCCTCTTTCAATACGTTTTTTGTATTCTTCCAGTTCGAGATATTTTACATCACTAAAAACTAATTCACTGCTTTGAATATCTGAACTTCGCACACACGCGTATGGAGTGATTTTCGTAGCGTAAGTAGGAGTTGAATGAGGACAATCTATAACACGTGAACAAAGTTCACCAAGCTTTTGGATAGGAAAACCATTTGGGTTACTTAACGGATCGCCGAACATTTCTAGAAAGATGGCTTGGTTGAGGGTGTTGAGTTGCGCGATCGCCTCCCGACGTTTAGACCTGAGTTCTTCCGCGCGATCGAGTATTTCGGCAATCCGCTTCTGTTCTTCCAAAGAGGGTAGAAGAATTTCAACTCTAGATACAATGGTTTTAGAAACCTCTTTGAATGTTGCACCGTTACCAAGACTCTCTAAATAAGCACGATTTTTTCGCAACCAATGATATAAAAACTTAGCGTAAACTCTATTGTCCTTTGGTACAAAGCTTTTAAACCCTTGATTTGTTGCCATCGGTACAGTGTTAACTGCAACGTGTCCGATAGGTGCGCGGGAACTGAACAATACAGAATTACTAGGAAGAATCGTAGCCCCACAGCTATCTAAACCTGATTGTGTTAGTTTGCGTGGAGTATCAGAAATATAAGCTCCATCAAGTTGACTCAAATCTTTAGGAGTAGCCCAACAGATACTACCATTCCAAAAAGATTCCACATTAGTGCTTGGAGTTGACCCCGAAATGATTTCGCAGCAATCACCAAGCTTAGTTTTACACCAGCTAATCATCCCAACATCTCCTCCAATTTCTCCATCCCCTGCTGAATTTCCACTTCTAACTTTGCCAAATTAGCGAGGATGTCTTTGGGTGCGCGATGTTCCACCTCTTCATGCACCACTTCCTTATAACGATTTAAGCTGAGGTCATACCCCTGAGCCGCAATATCAGCCTTGGGTACACAGAAACTCTGAGCAGTGGGCGATCGCTCTCGTTCCGTAGTATTTCGAGATTGCCAACGACTCAACACATCCGGCAAATTATTCTTAGTATGTTCCTCTACTGTTAGCGTCCCAGTAGGCACAGCACCTAATTTATCTTCAGAAAGCAAAGGCGTTCTTTTATCGTCCAAACTCAACCCGTCAGCATTCACATTGTAGAACCAAACAAAATCAGTTCCACCAGAGTTAGTTTTAGTAAATAGTAAAATCGCAGTAGAAACACCCGCATAAGGCTTAAATACACCACCAGGCAGAGAAATTACAGCATCCAGCTTCTGTTCCTCTATCAACAAGCGTCGCAATTCCTTATGAGCCTTAGAAGAACCAAAAAGCACCCCATCCGGCACAATCACCGCTGCCCGTCCCCCAGGCTTCAGCAATCTCAAAAACAGAGCCAAAAATAGTAATTCAGTCTTCTTGGTTTTGACGATCGCCTGCAAGTCCTTAGCCGTGTTCTCATAGTCCAACGAACCAGCAAAGGGTGGATTAGCGAGAACAAGACTATAAGATTCTGCATCACTAGAATGTTCCTGTGCCAGCGAATCCTGATAGCGCACATCCGGGTTTTCTACACCATGCAAAAGCATATTCATACTGCCAATCCGCAGCATGGTATTGTCAAAATCGAACCCGTGAAACATCTGATGGTGGAAATGTTGCTTCATTTTGGTATCGCGCAGAATTTCCGGGTGATGCGATCGCAGATATTCATTAGCAGCCACCAGAAAACCGCAAGTTCCACTAGCGGGATCGCAAATCACATCGCCTGGGCTGGGTGCAGTCAGTTCCACCATCAACTGAATAACGTGGCGCGGTGTGCGAAACTGTCCGTTTTGTCCAGCGGAGGCAATCTTGCCCAACATATATTCATAAAGGTCGCCTTTAGTGTCCCTGTCTTCCATCGGTACACCATCCAGCAAATCCACCACTTTAGAAAGCAGGGCCGGTGTCGGAATTGTGAAACGGGCATCCTTCATGTGGTGCGCGTAAGTCGAACCATCGCCTCCCAAAGTCCGCAGAAAAGGGAAAACATGATCGTTGACGACCTCAAACATCTCCTTCGGCGCAAAATTCTTGAACCTCGACCAACGCAAATCCTCATAGGAGCGTTTTTTGATATCTTCCCCTTCTGGGAAAATCCGGCGTTCCATTGGGCGCTTGAGCCGGTTAGCTTTGTTTTCTTCCAGAATATGTAAATCGTCGAGACGACGCAGAAACAGCAGATAAGTAATCTGCTCGATGACTTCAAGGGGATTGGAGATACCACCGGACCAGAAGGCATCCCAGATTTTATCTATTTGACTTTTGATTTCCCCAGATATCATAATATTGCGCTTTCTTGTCCCATAGATAATTCTAAAATTTTGGGCGATTATCAGTTTAGCTTGGATATGGTTTTGCTGGAGATATGCAGCCCAAATCTATCTGCTGCTTGTACTTCAATTAAAATCTTTGCGATCGAAAGCTTCGCTCGTCTATGCAAGTAATATTTGCAGGGGAAAGTTCAGACTAAAACTGACCGCCAGAGGAATTTACGATCGTTCACCAGGCAGCACTTGTCTCATCCTCACTCAACCGCATTAGACAAACTCTCAAACCACCATACTAAGGTACGGACATGATCTAGCGCTGAAGCTAAGCGATCGCCATCGCCCATCCAATCGCCATACTCCCCATGCTCGCCCGCCCCCCACACTATGATGTACTCTAGCCCCGGATCGATCTGCACGCCAAACCCACCGCTAGAGAAGTTAAATATGGCGTAAAGGTGGTTTGGCTGAACACACCATCGCAAGAAAGCGACGCTTGTCGCCAATGTTGGGAATTCCTTGAACATTTCAGCGAAGAAGCGTTGACTGAATTCAGGAGTGTCGGCTAAAGCGATGTCTTGTGGCTGGCTATACCACTGGCCCTGTGTCTCACGGCCACAGCGAGGATCGTGTTCTTGAAACTTGTCCATCTCGTAACTGTAGGGGAAAAAGAAACCCCATCTCGAATGTGTTTTGCTGATACTAGAGAGACGCTAGCTGATAAACTAGCTGACCTCAAGGCATCTTAGGCAAGTACGATTGAGCAAGCAAAGGCAGAGTTGAGCGCAAAGCTGTGGGAAATAGTCGGCGCTCGTGATGGCAACGATAAATCACGAGCGGTAGGAGTGGAGAGCTGCCCAGAAGCAAGTCGCCGATCGGGAAAAGGAGCTTTTGCAATTGCACGAGCGGAACGGCGACTTGGGACTAGAGGTACACAATCTTACCGAACAGCTTGCGATTGTTGCAGGCGTGAGCAAAGAACTAGCGCAGCTCAAGCAAGAGTTGAGAGATAAAATGGCTGATGTTCACGCCTGAAGGGCGGGCGATCGAACTCTCCGGCAGTACGCTGGCAGCGAGAACGCCCGCGAGCGATGCTAAAGCCAATTTAACTGAAGCTAATAGCAAATTGCTCCAGCAGTTGGAAAAAAACCGGGAACTGGTAAGGGAAATCGCCGAACTTCTATCGCAGCCTGCCAGTGTGGATTTGTCAGAATCGGCAACTTTGCTGGCGCCAGTTGAAAGACCGACGTAAGAAATGTAAGACGGACTGGGCAGATGTGGAGACAATTTTTAAAATTTTGAGCGGTGATGGCGATCGACAGAATATATATCATTATGCAGCGGTGACACGCCCCAAAGAAGCCGCCTGCACTTAGGTTGGGGGCTTTTGTGTTATGGCTAGGGGTTAATCCAGTCGATAATCTTTGCCTTAGTGCCATATCTCTTCCCTAAAATCTTCAATGTGTCATCAGTGCGATCGAAGCCCCTTATACTGAGTTTCGGCATCTCGGTTTGCCGTAGGGTGTTACTCCAAAGTAGCCTGGAATGGTTACAAGAAATGCAACCTTCTGTTTTGACTAGGAGGATGAAGTTGAAACCGATTAGGTTGTGTGGGGCGTGTTATCCCCAGTCGCCTTGTCACCGGATCGAGTGGCAGTTTAAGACGGCAACGGGGTGCGATGGCGTTCCGCCCCGCAAGCTACGGCATCAATTAATGTTGCGATCGGAATGTCCCCACTGTGTGGCGAGGTTTAAGATTCCAGCATTGTGGGTTGATGGGTGGTGTCCGAGGTGTTTTATGGGGTGTAGGGAGATGCAGAAAAAGCAAAAGAGAGTTTAAATATCTTAACCTTAGTTAATTTTTCTTTTAACCTCTCTTTTCACTTTTATTCTGTAAGGCTTTTTCTCTGAATTATCGAACAAAGCTACTAAACATGAGGAAATAACCCATAGCGTCCCGAACCAGGATTTTTTGTAAAGTGTGTAAAGGTAATCCTATTTTTAAGATCATCTGGGGGATGCTCATTCTCAATGATGGTTATTTGACTGTCGCCATGGTTGTCAGCCAAATAATTATAAAACCGAACCTTGAGATCCGAACCCTGTAGGCTATCTTCCTCACTTTCTGGCTTGTAGTATGCCAAAAGAGGTGAATCTAACACAACAAAACCTGGATGTGATAGATTCCTCTCTTTACAAAATTCCATAAGACCGATGGTCATTGCCGCATGGGTAATAGCTCTCAGCCCCTTCCCGCTGCTAGTACGGGGTTGCCCACCTATGACAATATCTTTAATATCCTCGGAAAAATGTACTCGATTGGAGTCAGGAAAATCCCAGGATTGGAGCAGATGTTGAACTTTTTGAGCAAATAAATCAAGTAATGAGGCTGAAAGACTAACTGGCGGAATGACAACCTTGATTGGTTTTTCAGTCTCCGCCAGAAACTCAACTCTCTTATCTCGTAGTTGCTCAATCCTATTGAATGTATCAATAGCACGTTGTATATCACCAGACTGTTTTACAATCTCACTGAAAATATTTTGAGCATCCCTAATAGGAGAGCTAATTTCTTGTATTTCCTGATTGAGTATCTGGAATTCAGGGTTGAGCCGCTCCCGTTGTGCTGTCAGTTCCTCAACTTCATCTCTGAGATCCTCTGTGGTTTGGTCGAGTTCCCTTAAAAGTTTCTCTACTTTAGCAATTTCAGCAGTTGCAGCATAAACTACACTCGCAACGTCACCGTCACAAATTACACTTTGATGCTGCTCGTCAGGAAGAGATCCGCAAAGAGGACATGGGGTTCTCTCTAAGTGGACAAAAAGAGACCCAGACTCTTCAATTGCAGCAAGACGCTCAATATCTATTTGGTAATGCTCTTTCAGAAGTTCAAAACGTGATAAAAGACTAGCAATTTCGTTGATCCTAGTAGAAAAGCCTTCTAGTCGCTCCATGAGCACACGACGACGAATTATTCGGTCATTCAATTCACGTTCTGATCTATTTAGTATCTCTTGTTGCGCTTCGGATTGCGCTTTTAGTTGCGATAGCTGAACTTCAGCTTCAGTACGATTAATACCAAACTGGTGGATTTCAGTTTCCAACTCTTGAATAAGCTCGTTTATTAATTCAACTTTAGCAATATTATTCTGCCGAGTAGATTCTTGGGCATTCTGGATTTGAGCCTGTCCTACCAACGCACTATCGTCTACACCAGTAAGTAGTAACTTGAAGACTGAATAATCTACTGTTTTGCTGACGTTCTGTCCAGATAGAAACGGCGACAATCGTTTTGTTATATCACTTTCTTTAACTACGACTAATTTAACAAGGTTACGAAAGCTAAGGCTTGCTGTCTCTCCCTTTTGGTTTGTTCGTACACGCTGATCCGTGATTCCTATAGTGGATAAAAGATAATTTGAAAGTGTATTTTTATTTCCCGCTGCGTGTTTTTTGCCAAGAATATGTGGTTGTACATTAGGATTACCTAACAGCCAATCTCCCTCAAATTTGTGAAAATCTCCCCCATCCGTACTTCTTTCAAGCGTGAAAACTTCGCCATCAGTTGGTTCTAAAACTAGCCTTGCCCGATCATATCCATCACGCTCAGGAATATGCCTTAGAGGATCTTGAGCTCCGAGAAGAAAGTCAATCGCCTCTACAATCAACGATTTTCCAGTGTCCGATGCACCGCATATAACATTCAAGCCAGTTTGAAATTCTAAGAAAGCATGATCTTTATACGGGCCGCTGAACGAAATTCCACGTAATTGAAGAGGATTCCAGGTCATTTTCCTTGGCCTCCTGCGCGATCAACTGAATGAAACTGTGTAGACCACTCCCTGAAAAAATGACGCTCTAACGCTTGCAATTCTTCAAGAGTTGATTCACCGAAGGTTTCAGCTACCCACTCTGCACGCTCTTTCAGCTTCAAGATATATCGAGAATTCATCATCGAGAGAAATGCACTAGCACTTTCCGATGCAATATATTGAAAGCCGTCTGAGGATGAAACTAAACGCTCTACAAGCTGACGGCTCATCATCAAAAAAATGCCACGCTCTATCAGACCACGGCGCACACTTAGTTCACCCAAACGTAGCGGAAGTGGTGCGTGTAGGCTGTCTGGGCCTTCAACATCACCCGAATGTAAAACTAGATAGTCAAAATAGACAAGGTGTTGGAGATCAAGTGATCTAGGAAATACTGCCGTCAAAATTGCAAGTGTTCTGATGCCCGTCTCAAGTGGACTATTGAATGGTGATATCATCTTGCACCTCCCCATTCTTATGCACCCAAACTAGCTTGTATTCATTTGCAAGTTGATGACAAATGCCTTGTCGATCTTGCACCTGAACAACACTTGCAAGTGGGTTTGATGAAATCGAAATGTTTGCAGATTGGGTAACGGTTGCTCGCATACGAGCTAATCCATCTGTATGAGCATTATTGCAAATATCAATTACTCCGTGAAAGACCTCTTTCTGTAAACTGTTGAATGTACCATCGGGAACAGTATCACGGGCAAAATTGCGTAGAGATTCCGCGTGATAAAAACGTTCCCTTTGTAGTAAACAATCTTGATTTAGAGATGAAGGGATATCTGAAATATCATTTATAGTTATTCCCTTATGATCGCTATAAGCGTCGAATAATTGCTGAATATAGCCACTCTCTTCGGCATGATGCTCTTGTGGTGGTGGTGTAACTTCAGGTCTAGGAGGTAAACCACCACCAAATCTCACGGAATGATAGCGTGTTTTAGCGTGGCTATCTATGAGTTCCAATACTGATTTTTCGGAAAAAATTGAGAAGTCGAACTTGTTAAACCAATCGAGTAACTCGCCCTCTAACGGAATACTAACAGTTGTAGTTATTTTATCTTGACAATTATCTTTCCACTTAGCCTCAGCCTGCTCTTTTAGTTTTTCTGGATTCCCCAGCAACTTCTGTAAAGTTGTGCCTACCCCTTTGGGTGCAACAAAGTAGTATTTGCGTGGTGGTGGATATTCTCCTTTGTAAGAGTAATAAATGATCTTTCCAATTTCGACCCAGATATCACCAGGACACAGAGGATTATTGTACCGCTTGCACTGGTAATTATCCCAACCCCCACCCCACATTGTATCAGTTGGAAATCCAACTATATCGATCCCTTGGTCACCAGATCCTCCAAACCTTCGGACACTGGCATAGGAGTCTATCAACGAGTTTGCCCATTCCTCTGTAAATGACTCCCATTCTTCGGGGGAGAAGCTAGCGACACGACATGGTTTAGGAATAGGAATACCATTGAAGACATGATCGGCTGATGGATAAACTTTAGGCATCCCCCGACATACGGTTATTGGTTTCATGTCTTCATCAGCAATCAAGATTTTATACTCCAGTTACTATTTTTGTTTTAGCAAACTTAATTTAACAATTAAGTTAACCACGCAACATATTCATCTGTAAATTATCCATAACTCAGATATTTTAAGGAAAATAAAGTTAATAATTTTTTTTTATTGTAACAGTTGATAAATTACATTTAACCACATAGGAATAACAGGTTTACCTTGTTCCAAAGATGCGATCACACTCCCGAGCAAATTCTAGCAGTTGGAGCGATCGCACTTTACCCCTCCACTCTCTCACGCAACCGCCCATAAATCACATCTCACATCTAACCACACCGGTACTACAAACTTACCCTTAGCCCAAGCTGCTACTAATTTTCCCACATCGAACTCTACCAGCTTAGAATCTCCTGCCTGCGACTCCTTGACAAAAATTAACCGGTTTGGCTCCCGATCGCTCAAAAGCCCCGGATACTTCTCCTGGAGAGTTTTTAGAACTTCTCTAGGCACCTCAAACGTAAAACCACTGACAGCCAATACTCTATCGTCGCCAATGCCGCAAAATCTAGGACTTGCTCGCAGGCAAAAACAAGCTCTAATCAACGAATTACTGAGCCAAGCCAGTAAAAATATTCAAAACATAGAGTCAAGCATTTCGGTAACGTCTTGTTGGTGGCGGCCCCAGTTGTTTCGTCTCAAAGCATTACCCCACAGCAGCCGAAGCAAAGCATAATCGTGCTTACCAGACAAATTTGTGCGATCGCGCTGTATGACGGTCAGCGAAGGAACGGGCTAATTTTGTCCAGTCCCATCTTGAACCAAGTAGCGGATTAGAGCATGAATTGCCCGCAGTGCCGTTAGCGAGAGAGCAACTGTCACAATACCTATCAGACTCGGACTGAAGAAATTCCTGATTGGTGACGAGCAATTTTAGATTTTAGATTTTAGATTTTAGATTTTGGATGCAAGGATTAAAGCCACGCATCAAGAGCATCGAGTGCCGATCGCTTTCTTTCCCAAGGCAGAAGCCCTAACCCCTAGATTTGTTAGAATCGTTGGTCATGTGGAGCAGGTGCATCTCCAAAACCGGCTCAAAGGAGAATTGACAGGCGATGTGGCTTAAATTTGGTGTTGCTCCCAGTGCTGAACTGGTGAGCATAGATGAAGTGGCGCGCGGAAAAACTCAGCTAACTTGCCTCTACTGCGGTGGCGGATTGACAGCAAAAAAGGGCTCGGTGAAAGAACATCACTTCGCACACAGTGAAAAAACTTGCAAGTTCGTCAGCCAGCGGATTAAAACCAAAGCTTTCCCCGCGCTGCCCCTCTACGATAATTTCACAATCCAGCTTAAGGGTGAGGAATTGGAGCAATTGAAAGTGCTGTGGAAAGAGTACGGCGCACAAAATTACGGCATTCCCAAAGACTTGGTAAACTTTCGGTGGCAGTTGAAAGGATTGCTGGAATCAGAGGGCGATCGCACTTATCAATTTACCGACTTGGGTAAAATCCCAGTGGGTGCTCTTCCCCTGGCGCTGTTCAACAAAGTCCAAGAACCCTTGCTGCTGTCGGAGCTGGCTTCGTTGGAAAGCTCTGTAGAGATTGCCGAAGCTGCGGGGTTATCCTGCTTAGAAGAACGGCGGGCTGATTTGCTGATTTATCGAGCACAGCTTCGTCGGATTTTGGTGAACGCGCTCTATTTTCTGGAAGTTAAAGCTGACGAAAGCTGCTTCTATAAAATTGGGGTGACAACTCGATCGATCGAGGAACGCATCGCCGAAGTGCAGCGGGATGTGAAAGCGCATTACTCGGATGTGACCGTCAATTTGCTGGGACTTTGGGAACACCGGGGGAATGTGGAGCTGTACTTCAAGCACCGGTACAAAGCTTTTAATTATCGCATTGGCAAGCTGACAGAGTATTTTGCGTTTCCGAACGTCAAGGCGGTGCTGAATGATTTGTACGGGATGGAACCCAAAGTGCTGAGTAAGGTTGAGTCGGATGCGATCGGCGGGGGGGAGGAATTGTGATCGTCATAGCCCAACAAACATGAAAGGATGATCGCGAACTTCTAACTCTTGCCACCGAACAATGGTTGAGTTGATCTGCCACGGAGTTGTGGATTCTGTAAAGCAAGCTGCCTTCGATGAAGCTGTGCGAGAGTATGCCAAAACAAGCCTGTTGCCAAGCTTTTTAAGTTTGAGTGCGAACCTCCTCTACCCAAGAACTACTATAATCGCTTTCATCTATCATAATCATATTGCATTAGCGCCTCAGCTAATCCGTAAACTTCCATCTGAGTCATAAAATCAATCAGATCAAGACAGTGCAACTGTAACTCTTGGTCTTTACTTTGACTATATAATTGCAGGAGTAATTTACTAACTTTGTCTGCTTCAAGCCTTCCACGCTTACTGACCTCAGCATCATCCGATTTCAAGCCCTCTATAAAGCGATTGCACACTCGATAAGTAACAGCCTCGGGAAGTTTAGCTGTTGTCTCTTCCAAGGCATTGATTAAGTTGTAGTCATCACTAAAAAATGCGGAACTATCAACAAATGCCTCCACTAAACTGATGTAATCACCCAGTTCATCTCCCTCAAAATGTAAGAAACACCTAGCTGCTTGAGAACGCACTGGTTCAGCCGAATCCTGGAAAAGTTTAATTAAAACATCTTCACAAAATTCACGAAAGCGTGCTTGACGAAAGTTGGCAACGAATATCTCAGTCGCAGCGATTCGATGAGTTTCTGTACAAGACAGGCAAAGTTCTGCCAGCCAACGTACCTCTTCGATAATTAAAGCTGCTCTACAGGCTTGTCTAGTCCCAACCTTTACTACTTCCGGTATAGGAGACATAATCATCCGTTCAACAATCGATGCTAGCACTTCAAAATGCGTTTGTAAAGCGTAGCACAAGAAATCCTCAACAGTCCGAGTTCCAAGAAGTGCATCTTCGGTATCGCAAAGTTGCTGAAACAAACTGACAGCTAAGTCTCGGTCATAATTCAACATTGCTGTTAGTGCTTGAGCCACACAGGATCTAACAGCAATCGAAGAGTCTTGAACTATCTGTTGGAGAGATTGTTGAAAATAAGAGGCACGATTTTTATCCGCAAAAATTAGTTGGGCAATTGCACTTACAGCACTACCTCGTGCCGAATTAATTCCAGCAAAAATAATATCACCACCGTAATAAACCTGTCCGTTGGAAGTCTCAGTGCGCCAAGACTCTTGTTCTGGGTTAGGGTCGTTTAAGGCATACCAAATTACAATATCAAAAGCCTCTTCAGACCAGAGTAAATCAGCTAATTTTCCGATTAGCGAACTAATCCAACGACCACAAGGATGATTGGGTAATTGATGGCAACGCTGACATACGAAAAAAGCAGTCTCAATATCTAGCTCAACTTCTGCAATACCGCGTAAAACTGCATCAAAGTAAGATGAATTCGTGCGATCTGGAAACTGGCTAACTAATGCAGCAAAACGTTTTGGTTCAATCTTCACTTGCCTTTCTAGAAGATGTGATAGCTCGCTTGCCCCACCTGCAAAAGAGTAGTCTTTGTTGGAGTCCAAGCCATGCTTGTCATAGCGCTGAATTGCTCTCAACCACTGTTCATCAGTCATCTTCTGTGTTGCCGATTCTGGTATGGGAGAACCAACGAAACTTGCCACCATTGGCTTCGGCGCTTCTACTGACTGTTTACTAAACTTTCGCTGCCATTCTTGTAACCGACGGGTAGCTGACTCTGAGCGCCGAGAGGAATTGATACCTTCTAGCAAAACAAACTGTGCATGACCGTAATAAGAGTACATACCATAAGAGTACATACTAGCTGTTTTTTCCCACTCAGGATAATAGTTTAAGAGCTCTGTTTCAAGCATTGCTAAATGCCCGTTAGAGGCGTTTGGAGTAATCGCCTCTAGGAGTTGGCGAGTTGCCCAGAAGGAAGCTCCTTCACTACTGCTACAAATGGTATATCCTGTTTGGATTCGTGCTGGTTGTTCGCAGAGGTAATCAATAGCTTCATCGGCAAATCTTTCTCCATTCGCAGTATAGGCACGAATTAATAAAAACTGGATTGTTTCAAAATTAGAGCTACGAAGTTGTTGCTCTGCGAGGATGATGGAAAAATCTTCAGGATGGTTCGCAGCCAAATCAGATAGTGCTTCTTCCATCCCACTTAATAAGGCATGATTAATGTCATAGCCTTTACCATAATGCCGATAACACCAGACTGAATCACGCCAAGGTGGATTATTTTCCCGTATAGATGTTAACTCCATGACCCGTAGCATAAAAAGAAAAAGGTGTTCAATAAATGCTCTTGGAGCCCGACGCGCGCTTGCCATTACAATCTGTTCACCAAATTGGCTGTGAGGTAGAGTACCAGAGTTGCGATCGAACAGATTGGGTTGTCCAGCAGCGACACTTAAATCTAAATACCGATTGAGATAGCAGCTAATAGCTTCACAAGCCCAGTCTGGACGCTGTTGAGGTAAAGAATAAATTTGCCTCCAAAAGTCGCGATTGGAAGCGATTCTTCCTCGTGGTTGGTCAAGAATTCCTGCATGAATAAGTCGCAGGAAAAATTCAAAAAAACGACGCTCAGTAACAAGTTCTGCCCTTTGTATAAGGTAGTTGAGCCGATCGCGCCATGCTTCTGATACACCAATAAAAGGCTCTGCTAACTCAGCCACCCGAGCCGGTATCTGCCTCTGCATAATAGATAGCAGTATCAGCGTTTGCTCGATACGCTCGTCCTTCTCATCCCTGAGCCACTGTTCTATTAATCCTAGCGAGTCTAGCAGTTGAAACCAATGAACAGAACTACGCAAAGTTTGCCAAACTTGTTGCGTGATGGGATCGGCTTGCTTACCTATTAGCGGGGCAATAATCTCCCACTCCTCTTGTGTGGGGTCATCTAGCGCTGCAAGCAGGGCAAATACTACCTTCTTAATGTGAAAGCGGACGTTCGGGCTAGTAATTAAAGCTTCGAGGTCAGCAAGATAGCGATCGCGCTCTGCATCCCGCTCATAAACCAAAATTTGCCGAACTTGAGCGCGTCGAAATAAATGTTGCTGCTCCCCACTCCCTAAAAAAATTAATAGTTCTTCCTCTTTACCTGCAAATCGACGTGCAAAAGCATAGTCAAAAAAACTTTCATGAAAAAATGAATACTGATGTCCATCTAAAACTAAGATGTGCTCAGATGTCATTAATTCAGCCGTTTTTCCATATTGATCCACACGAGCTTTTGGGACAGATAACCTCTGCTTTTTGCTCATAGAATCACAGAGAGTGTATATCACATCTGTCCAATGGTCATAATTACCCCGTCTGTCGATAATATCCTTTTTATAGTCCCAGAATTTATCATATATATCTTTAGCTGTTGTAAAATTGAGGACATTAGCTTTTGAGCCTTCTGCAACTTCTGCTAGCAATCTCAGGTGCAGAGGAATGGATAACAGCTCTAATTGCTTTTTGTTAAGGGAGATGCTATTTAATCCCAATTGTGCAACAACCTCTTGCACTTTTTCATGGGATAGGGGATTAATTGGTACCATATCAGCAATTCCCTTTTCACCCGTTAAACGCTTCAATCGGTAGTCATAATCTAAGTCAAACTTGCGACAAGCTAGCAACAGACGCATCTTCGGATAGTCTTTAGCTTGATCTACGATCTGTTCTATACAATCAAAAAAATCAGAAATGCGACCAGAAGCTGTACTCACCGCATCAAGCTGATCTATAACTAAAACACAATCACGCCCCTGTGCAATGTTGCCTAAAACATGAGCAGGAGAAGTCGGTAAGTTTTCCAACTGTTCTCCAACTTGATTGGGTGACTGGGTTGGAGTTAAACGATCTACCCGAAAAGCTATGAGTGGCACACTTTTTTGAATAAGTGCTTCCATAGTTTGATGTATAACACCACTTTTACCAACTCCGGCTTGACCTGTAACTAATATACCGCGTTTATGTTCTGGTGAGGTGAGCTTATCCACAATAGGAACTACCTCATCTCTGAGAATTATTTTTCCTGCAATTGCTTCTTTTTTTAGGCGAGAGAAGTAGCAACTGTTAATTGTGTCTACAGCAGCTAATAAAACATCATAATTGTTTAGAGCTAACGCTGCATTGCCCTGATTGATGATAGTCTGATTGATGGTCTGAGACGGTTGGAAGAAGGTAACTTTTTTTTTATAAATTCCCTTACTCGCCGATAAAGCAAACTTTCTCGCGACGAAGGTCGGCAAATTGAAAGATGATTGTCATCCATTGGAATAGGCGTTACACCTTTTATTCCAGGATTAGCGCTAGTTTCGTCCACAACCAGAAACCCAGAAGTTTTTTGCTTCTCACAGTAGACTTGTATGGGAATCTGACTGAGCCAGTCGTGATTTCGATACACTTCGGTCAGTTCGCGCAGCCGGGAATGATGCGCTTCTAACTCGTCAACGCTGACAGAGGCTTGGAGAATTCCACCAATATACTTGACCCAATTCGCCATATTGGAGCCGGAGTGAGGCGTGGACAAAAAAACAACACCCTTAGTTTCCTCGACGATTATCTTCCATTCAGGATTTCCATAATCCAAAGCGTGGCGCAGCATTTGCTTGACCAACAGCCCCCCTAAGCTATGAGTAATGAAGATTAGGGGGCGATCGCCAATTGCATGGGAGTCCAGAACGGCTAAAGTGTTGGTTGCCCGATCCACCAACGGCATGGTATTGCCCTTCCATTTAAAGGGTTCTACCTCGTACCCCAGCGACCAAATACCCATATCGGGTAATTCTTCTCCCAACCAAGTCGGCCAGAAGTTGTTATCATCGCGTTTCTCTGCGGGATGCCATGTCCCTCGCGCATCGCCACCGAGTCCGTGAACGAAAATAACATCACCAATCCGGTTGGCATTATCGCAGCCAGAGATAGCGATTAAACCTGTTGGGTTGCTCACCGATCGACTCCTATTTAAAAATGCTGAATTAGCCGTAAAACCTAGCTTCTAGCGCGGTCATCCGCTTCTCTAACTCCACCATCCGCTGACTCAATGGCAAATCTTCTGTTATACCCAAATACTGAACCAACGCCGCTGTCAAAATCTCGGACTTAGTTGCGCCCACCCGATTAACGAACTCCGAAAGTTTTTCCGAGAGCGCGAGCGGGATTCTGGCTCCGATAAAAACGGTTGCCATAAGAAGGTACTTAACGCTTTTTTACAATGTTAGCAACTGTTTTCGGTTTTGTGTAACATATTGCCATTGTCTTGCAAAATACACCCTGAAAAATTGGATACGATAGGCAAAACTTTAGCATTCTACGCGATGGCTGGCGAAGGAGCTGCTTCGGGACATCGAACGTTTGTTTGAGGCGTGCAGTACAGCGGTGCAGAAAACCGAACTGGCTGGGTTCGGTAGCCACCCAACTAATTTTTTTACCCAAAATACAATTGATTGATTAGTAAACCTTCACGTTTACCAGTTACCCGACGGTGGGTACAAAGTCGATGCAATTGGAGTTATGAAGTCGGTTTTTAGTGTAAGCTAGCATAGCAGAATCTATCAAACGGCGGGCTGATGCAGCATTTAGCCACAAGCGCACTGAAAGAAAGTACAATGTGCGGTTTGGTAAATTCGTTGATTCGGTTATGTTGGAGTATCGGCAAGAAGTTATCGAGCGACGGCGGCCCGGTGACGATTTATACTTGCCGAATGGGATTAACTGACCAGAAGTGCGATCGCTTCTACAACTGCGCTAGCTTATTGATTAAAGTTTGCCCCGAGAAACAGCTATGTACATCTCCCGTCTTCAGTTACTTAATTACAAATCATTCCGGGATTCGGGGGTATTAGAATTCCAACCTGGCATCAACATTATTGTGGGAGCCAACAATTCAGGCAAAACAGCGCTGCTGGAAGCTTTAAGCTTAAATTTCGAGAATAAATCCCATCGCAGTCTCCAAACATGGCTACATTTTAATTCAGACTCATGCGCCAAAGTTTCTCTAGTAGCAGACAAGTCGGCAATCGAAGAAGTTGCCCAAAAAATATCAATTGATTTTCAGTTCGTTTACAGCCACAAAACAGACCGAACTCTATCGGCTCAAACTATGCACAGCCTTTTTCTAGAGTGGTTGGAGGTTCGTGCTGCTGTAGAAATTAGAGTTAGGATGGAGGAGAGCTGCAAGGTAGCTGAAATAGAGAAAAGCTTAAGCGATAGCCTAACCTTTAACATCTATTGCGTCAACAAACAAGACTACCTTATTGATAGAGCGTCGGGTACTAATTTCAATAGGAACACTGCCGACAACGAAATAACAACCAGAATTGTTCAATATTTGAGTGGTCATACATATAGGCTTTATGCAGAACGCCCCAATTTAGGAAGCTGCCTTTTTGGCGATAATTCCGAATTGGAACCGGATGCCTCGAACTTGGCGGAAGTTTTGAATCAACTTCAACAGCCTGGAAAAAAGAAACTTTTTAATCGTTTTTTAACCTATGTATCCGCTATTTTTCCAGAAATAGGTTTAGTTTCTGTCAGACCTAAGCCAAACCTCAAAGATTTTACCGGAATCGATACGAGTCGAAGAAGCCGCGAATTAGAAATTCTAATCTGGTCGCAAGAAGCGTCTGAAAATGATAGAGAAGATTTAGCATTTCCCTTGTCAGAGTGCGGAACGGGGACAGGACAGGTTTTGGCGATTCTTTACGCGGTACTGGCTTCCCGAGAACCCAGGCCGATTATTATTGACGAACCCCAATCTTATTTGCATCCAGGGGCGGCCAAGAAGCTGATACAAATCCTCAAGGAGTTTCCGCAGCACCAATATTTTATTGCCACTCATTCGGCCGAGATTATTGCTGCTGCCAATCCCTCAACTATCGTGAAGCTTCGATATGAGGACGGCCAAACCCAAGCATCAGCGATGAATGCAAAAGATATTAAGGAACAGCGCTCTCTATTAGCCGAACTGGGGGTGAGTTTGTCTGATGTTTTCGGTGCCGATAGCATTCTGTGGGTGGAAGGGCCCACCGAGGAGCAGTGCTTTCCGCTCATATTGTCCGAGCTAGCTCCCGAACTTTTGACAGGATCTAAAATTGTCAGCATCAAAAACACGGGGGATTTATTGGGAAAGAAAGCTCACTTTGTTGATGTTATGTTTGACCTATACCAACGGCTCAGCGGTGGGAATAATTTGTACCCTCCTGCGGTTGGATTTGTGTTTGACCGGGAAAATAGAACTAAACAGGATCGCGCGGATTTGCAGAAAAGAAGCTCGGAAGCAGTTCATTTTCTCGAAAGGTGTATGTATGAAAATTACCTGCTGCATCCCGATGCTATAGCAGCCGTTCTCAATCGAGACGATGCGGGACGAGAACACGCTCTTACTAGCGAAGCAGTTCGAGAAGGGCTGGAAAGCAATAAAGATAAGTTGAAGGAGAAGAAGGATTGTTTCCCTAAAGATGCTACTCCAGATGAGCTATTAAATCCCCAATACGTTGACAAAAATATTAACGCAGCCAAACTGCTCGATGTGCTGTTTGCCGAGTTATCGTTCGCGCGGGTCAAGTTTAGGAAAACCAAACACTCAATCATGCTTACAGAATGGTTGCTTGAAAATAACCCAGAGCACTTTGCCGAGCTAGCCCAATTTTTGCGAGGTATCCTTGATGCGGGTAAAGCAGCGGTGTTTTGACGTGAGTGCGATCGCCACCAACACCCCCATGTTGGGAAAACTAAAACCGAACCCCAAACCCCAACACGCTATGCCCAAAATCCCCGAATGCGTAGGCGTAAGCCGGGGCGGAGCCATCGCTGTCTCCTCGCTCGCTCGTAAGCCACACCTCGTCTGTGCCGTGCATCCCACAGGCCCTAACACTAATACTTGGATTGACTTTCGAGAAAGCCTCGACGCTGAACGGGAGGAACTGTGGGAACCTGAAGGGGCGAGCTACTATGGCGACAAATTGATTTTGCAACCATAGCAACAGTGGACACGCCTTGCAACAGTTGGAGCTACTGGACACGCACCCACTGTTTACCGGCCGGTGTCCCCAATGTGAAATGACTTATCCCCAATATGAAACGCCCCCGGTGCATTGGGATTGCCCGGAGTCCGGGTGGATGGACGATTCGGTTTGAGGCGATGGTTCGCAACGATAATTATCAGCAACGGGAAAACACTCGCTCGACACCCCAATTGGAAGTGCAGCCGACTAATCCCCCAACAAACACCCAAAACGCGCCTTGAGGCCACACACTTAACACCACAAACTCATGCGGCCATGATTGCCATAAGCGAAACATGATTGCAGCGATCATAGTTAGTAAGAATATTTTGCCAACAGTTGCTTCACCGATCGTCCAACCCCGGTACATTCCCCGGCAACAGGCGATCGGCATCAATTACAAAAACTGCATTTTTATTGGGCATTTGAAAGCTCCTATTGCTAGGGTAAAGTTCAACTGGTCAATGTTATCTAGGCGGTGTCGAGGTCAGCCACACTGCCTAAACCCAAATCGGACGTTTAATAACTGACAGCAGAGCCGAGAACTGTTGAAGCATTCTCGGGTGCTGTGGTTTAGATAACGTAGCTCTCAAGGAACTTAGACGGGTCAACTATGGACTTGATTTCTCAAGCCCTCACTAGAATCTAAGATTTAGTTATGGGTCGTTGACGTTGCTGACTCCTTATTTTTCAATGCCCAGTTTACTGCTTCGTTGAAAGCTTCATCAGTTGGCTCAGGTAACATTCCCATCGCATGAAACCATTTTAGTTGTATATCCCTACCACCACGACAAATTTGCGTGTTATGTGTGGTATGACAAATGTGTTGCCCGTTTCCCATCAAGTTTTCGTAGTACATTGCCAACTTATCAGGAGATAGAATTAGTGGTTTTTCTCCACTAAACGGACAAGTTTTGCAAGGCAGTTGTCGAACCTCATAGGTTCTCATATCATGTGGATCGATCGTCATTAGATTGTTCCTAATTTGCGAAAGTCTGGTACTGGGCGTTCGTCGAGACAATGATAAAGATGCAGGCAAAATTCATGAACATTCACCCATTCCGATCGAGCAGGCAGAATCTGAAGTGCCAAAGCGTCCGCACCCAAGAAAATCTCTTTGACTTTGACCAAATCTATCCAAGTTGGAACTGATTTTTTCCGAGACAGTGAGAGATGAACCCACGAATGGCCGTCTTTTTCGATCGAACAAGAAATTATTACAACCAAACCGTCGCGACTTCTATAAGCTCCGCCATCATCACCGATCGCCTGAACTGACCAATTACACGGCAACTCTTCAGCAGTGGGGGGATTCCATTTAACACTTGTAGATTTCATGAGACTGCCGGGAGCGACCCGGCAATGCGCTGACTAATTAGTAAGAAATTCCGTTGGGGGGTAGATGTGAACTAACGACAGCAATGACTAAATCGCATTCAGATTCAGTAATTGCCTGATAAATTTCACTCAGTGCCTGAATAGCATCCGCCAAACGTAGTTCATTTTGCGTAACAAAATTCTCGCTCTGTTCGAGCGCCTGATACTCTGGCTGCTTCTGCAAAAGTCGCAGATTTTCTTCAGTACCAGCAAGGATTGATTTGATTTGTTCGACTGTAATTGTCATGACTGATTCTCCTTAAAGTTAAAATCTCAGAGCGAAGCATTAACTTAATCACGGTACAATTCAACTTCAACAATGGAACTATGAGGATTTTCAGAAGCACGATTTTCCTCAGCTAAGCGTAATTCAGCATCCGATCGAGTATCGAAGAATTCGGCTGCTTCAAACTCTTCAGACCATTTTCCTTTCATTCCGAGTAACCAGTAAACGCAGCCATATTCAGTAGCATCGCCAACCCAATAACTCGCCTTAAGAATCGCAAACTTAATTTCAGACTTAGGCTTAGACATAATTTAAGACCGGGAGCGACCCGGCAATCACGCTATTCACTACACAATTGATAGGCAAATACCAAGCACAGGATGAAATTGCTTTCCAATCCGTAGCCTTCCCAACGACTATTTCTTACTCCAACAATGTGACGGCATCGCTTAAGCCATTCAACACCGCCTCGTTTGGTAATTTCTTCAAACAGTCGCGGATGCTGTTGTAATTTGCACACAATGATTTCCGTCATAATCTCGATCGATTCCTGCATATCACGACTTTTGTACTTTTGATATGCAGATTCAGCATCACGGTAATTCACGCCATTGAATGTTACCGGGTAGCGATTTTTGATGTTGCCCTTTCGGAAAGCTAGCTCTGTGGGATTAGTCAAAGCTGCACCAATCCCAATATCAGAGCCAGACCAAATATTAATGCCTTCCATCTACTTATCAGCTCCAACTAAATAGACTGAGCGATTTGATAGGCTTGTTGATAGAGTGGATCATTACTCTTTGGCTGCTGACCTTCTTTTTGATCGCTGACGGCTAAAGCTACCTTGATTTTCTGACTTTCAGTTTGTGAAGGTAGTGTTTGATTTTCATGGTAGTAATTGGCAGAAGTCTGGAAAAAGTTAGGGAGGTCGGCTTCATATTTCAGAAACCGAACTAATTCTTTTAAGTTCATAGCATTGAGAAAAGCAACACTACCTTACAGCGAAGCATTACTGTGACTTTTTACGATTGCCTTCTAGTTCTTCAATTTGAATGCCCATCGGATATGACTCTTCATCATATTCCCCAAGATATGGATCGACTTGGCTAGCTTCAGTTACTTTGCCTGAAGTAAATAGAGGACTGGTTGCTGCTAGTGCGACGGTCAAAGCTGTTGTAACGGCAAGAATCGTGTGTTGTGTTTTCAGGGAAATACCCAAAATGGTTTACTGGAACTGGAATAACTTATTTGAGCAAGCTGTTGATTTAAAGCCACAAATCGCCTACTTGAATCAGAGGTCGATCGGCTTCAAGTTTTTGTCTCAGAGAACGGACATGGTATCGTCCGTGAACAGAAGGACTAGAACAAATTACCAGGTTTACTGGCGAGTTGTTAGATTTGTCCTCGTCCAGGTGATGAACAACTTCACCTGGTCTGAGTTTACGATCGAGAGTTTGTTCTGCCACCATCCGATGCAGATACACTGTTTTATAGGTCATAGGTTTTGCGATTGAAGTAAATGGGAAATACTGCTACAGCGTTTTCTAAATCCAGAGGTTCAACTTCGGTTTGTTGACGGATTACTTCAAGCCAAGCAACATCAAGAGCGAATATTGCAGCAATTCTGGGTATAAGCCAGTCATACTCACTGGTTCGGATGTCGATTCTATTGTTTTCGATTTTCGATAACAGGTATCGATCGATCGTAAGAAACTCTTCATCTTCTGATGGAATTACCAGCAATTTACACAAATCTTTCTGGCTAAAACCAAGTTCTTGCCGAGCATTTTTTAGGATTCTACCCAGCGTTAATTTACTGTGTTCGTAGTTTGTCATGATAAGTAAGAATTCTGGGAGCGACCCAGATAAACGCTATTAGAATGCTAAATAACCAAATTGTTGATTTGCTAACTCAAGAACTTTGCGAATAAGTTCCTCTCTCTGTGCTTCAAATTCAGCATGAGGCATTTTGACATAGCGATAAACTTCAGAACCAGAAGTGTTGAACGCTTATTGATAGGATTCTGAAAATAGACATACGAATCCTATAAAATGCTGATTTCAGCAATTG
>NZ_JAUBRB010000049.1:0-53395 GCF_036701585.1 Microcoleus sp. POL10_C6
AACTTATATTTAACTCTGCTTGAATATATCGTGAGCTCCTGTTCTTAGTTTGCGATCGATTATTCAGCAAACCCTAAATATGTCCGACAAACCTTTAGGTAAACCCCGCTCTTTGTGGCGAGTAATTTTGCTGTCGGCAGTCAGCTTGCTGCTATATTACGGATGGTACAAATGGATTATTCAAGAAGAATTGCGTCGCTATAACGGCAGCGGTTGGTCGGGAACTCTTTGCTTGCTTCCTTTTGTTTTAGGAGTAGCCGTCCCCCAAGCTTTGCGAATATTCGACCCTGACGTTCCCGGATGGTTTGGTTGGTTTTCCCTCCTCGGTATTGCTTGGATTTACATCGTGCAGTTCAAACTTTACAAGACAGTGAACGAATTGTACCGCCAAGAAGGAATCAAAGAACCGCTAACAGTTTGGTGGATTTTTGTACCCGGTTTAAATTTAGTTGTCGGCTTCCGACAAATTCACTTTTTGAGCCAGTTTTGGGCGAGAAAACAGGGAATTGAAGTTAAGGATAACTTAGCCGAAAGTATTCCTTTTCTGTCAGCTAACGCTTAAGGGGAAACTTTTTACACTGATATCATAATTTTGTAGGGTGCGTCAGTAATCATAGCTGGATTTTCCAATAATTTAGCTGACGGACGCACCCTACAAGTTTATACTAAGACCAAAAAGTGGTTTGACGCGCGAATTATGGCGGTAAGATGCGCCGAGGCGCACATTAGATAATTAGGTTCTGCGTCCCTGACTGAATCACCAGAACCGATTCGGCAAATCCGCCAAAATGAGTTTGAGTTCCGGTTCATTAACCCGCTTAATTGCTTTAGGAATACTTACCCACTGCCGCTTTCTTTTGCTAGCTTCCGGCCAAATTTCTAGAACTGCTTGCACTTCCATTAAAAATACTCCTACCTGCCAAGTACAGCCTGACTTTTGATACTCGTAAGTTCCTAGCAAATCCGGGAACACTTTACCCAACAAACCTGCTTCTTCCCAAGCTTCCTTGGCGGCGGAATCTTGGGGAGTCATATCAGTTTCAATTAATCCTTTGGGAATCACCCAGCGCTTGCTAGCCGAAGAAGTAATCAGCATCACTTCAATTTCTCCCTCTTGAATGCGGTAGGGAATTACCCCCGATTGCTCAACCAGTAAAATGCTTTTTATACTCATGATTTCTAATATTTGTGGCTACAAAAGCTGCTGTAACCTCATGAACGGTTGTTTAAAAGTAAAAAATAAAAATAGCATCCTGATTCTCGATACTTCCCAAGTTGAGACAGCAATAAAGTGGAGAATAAACATATTTGGCTTTTCCGTTCTGTCGAAAATAGGAAATTCCCATGCACTCCCACTGAACAATAATATTATTATAATAACCGCGCACAATCATCTACCGACAAGCAGATAAAAGCCGATCGCCAATATCTGCCTTTATCTGCGTCGGTAGGATTTTACACCTAATCTTTCTTCGCCTTAGCCTCCAAATTTTCCATCCGACTCCTCAAATCTTGATTCTCCTTTTTCACCTGGTCTAATTCCTCCCGCAACTGCTTTACCGCTGCATCAGAACCAGCATTTTTCTGCACTCTTTGCACAGCTTCATCAGCCATGCGGCGGACGCGGCCATCGGGAGTTTGGTCAGCTAAAGAACGCAAAATGCGAAGTGCTTTGCGAGTTTGCATTTGTCCTAATCCCGCTACTACAGACACTTGAGTCAAGAAAAACGTCTCTTTAGATAATTCTGCCAATCGCTGCAAAATCCGTTCTAAATTGACCTTGGTTTGACCAGTCGAAATTGTGCCTAAAGATCGAATTGCAGCCAAGCGCAAAGCTTGCGGAGTACCGGCGGCTGTATATTTCAATATTAAATTCAGCGCATCTTCAGAAGTTTTCATCTGTGCCAAACCGGCGATCGCACCCGATCGCACTACCTCATTCCACCCCTGACGCTCTTTCAGCACCAATTTTAACTCTTTGAGTACCTGTTCGTCGGTTGGTTTTTCATCGGGGTTAGCCCCTGCAATGGAGCCCATAGCAGTCGCTGCTGCTGCTTCTACATAATAGCTGTCGTCGCCTTTTTCGACGATCGATCTCAGCGCTTTATAAGTTTCGTGAGTTGGGATTTTACCCAGCGCATTTACCACAGCGCGACGAACACGAGCATCTTTATCTTTTAAACCACTTACTAAACCTTCAAAAACTTGGTCAAGTTTAATTTCAACTAACTGACCGGCAACTTCTGCCCGTACCGCCCAGAACGGCTCTTTCTTGAGAACTTCTGATAGCGTTTTCACCGCTTCCAGTCCTCCCTTTTTCGCCAAAGCTTGGGCCGCGTAAATCCGCGAAACAGGGTCTGGATCGAATTGTAACTGAGCTTTTAATTCAGCAATTCCATACTCTAAAATAACAGTTTTTAAGTATTTATTGCCGACATCAAAACTGATAAATGCAGGCTTCTCTTCAAGAGGAAAATAGAAGCTTTGCTCGCGCTCATGCACTCGGACTGTGAAAGTTTTGAGGTTGGGGGTTGAAGATGCCAAACTGTCATCATCTGCTTCTTTTTCCGGCTTGTAACCGAAGCCGATCGGGATTTTCAGATCGAATATATCTTTGCTGTTGCTGTTGCTGTTGCCGTTGCCATTTTTGCTGTCTTTTACCTGAGTTTGGGTAACAGTAATTTTGGCTAATTTGCTGTCGGCATCCCAGGAATAAGCAACCTTATAATCTGGATGACCGCCACGATAAACGTACTGGTCAAACAAAAACATGAGATTGCGACCAGTAGCCTTTTCGATCGCCCTGAGCAAATCGATGGTTTCTACAGTTTGGTGAGCGTTATCCCGCACAAAAGTGTGAATTGCTTTGTAAAATAATTCGTCGCCCAACTCGGCGCGAATCATGTGATAGACGCAAGCACCTTTTTCGTACAAATGGCGATCGTACAATTCAATGGCTTCGCGGTAAACGTGAGTAACCATCGGGCGGCGGTAGCGAGAACTGTCTTCTGCTAAATAACTGCGGGCTTCATTTAACATATAGTAAGCCGCCTCTTCTTTGCCATATTCTTTATCAGTCCACAGCACCTCGGAATAAGAAGCCATGCCTTCTTTCAGCCAAGCATGAGACCAATGTTTAATTACTACTAAATCACCGAACCATTGGTGAGCCAATTCGTGGGCGACTAAGCTTTCAGTACCCCGATTGTCGAGGGCGGCGCGTTCGTCTAACAAGCACCTATCTGTTAGCAAAGTTGTCGAAGTATTTTCCATACCGCCGAAGATGAAATCATCGACGCAGACTTGAGCGTATTTGGGAAAAGGGTAAGGATAGCCAAATGCTTTAGAGAAGAATTCAATCATTTGAGGCGTTTTGCCCATGCTGCGCTTAGCGTCTGCTTCGCGGCTTCTTTCCACGTAATAATTAACTGGTTTGCCGTTCCATTCGTCTTTAATTTCGGCAAAATCTCCTACTGCTAAGGTCATTAAGTACGTCGGGTGTACCTGCGTTTGGGACCAGTGATAAATTTTATCGTCGCCTTCGTTTTTTGTACTAATTAATTCGCCGTTGGAAATAGCAAAGAGTTGTCTCGGAACTTGCACTCGAATTTCCGAAGTTGCCAACTGTCCGGGATAGTCGAAACAGGGAAACCAGAAGCGGGAATCTTCGTCTTCGCCTTGAGTCCAAACTTGTGTGGGTTTGTCTGGATAGTGTTTGTCCGGGCCGACAAAATAGAGGCCACGCTGGGGTTTTTCGACTGAGTATTCGATCGCAATTGTAATTGGTTGGTAAGCTTCGGTTGGTTCGTGTAGTTGAATTTGCAGCACTTCGCCATCGCTGTCGAAATTTTGCTCAATTTCGCCGACTTTTACTGATTTGATATTCAGGTTGACAGCATCTAAGGTTAATTTGTCAATACCGCTGCGGACTGGATTGATGCGGATGCTGCAAGTGCCACGAAAGCTTTGTTTGGGAATATTCAGCACTAAGTCGAGGAAAATGTGCTCTACTTGACCAGGGCGATCGGGGTTGTAGTGGGGCCTGGCACCGGGCATCTCGAAGGATTTGTGACCGTTTTCAGAATCAAAGTAAGTGTGTGACATTGTGATGGCAAAGTTGTGAGTCGATCGGCGATCGCTGGCAGCGCAGATCCGGCTGAACTGCCAGCTTATTATAGAGTAGCGCGTCCTAGTTGCTGTTGTCGCTAACTTGTTAAAAACTGGGTTGAGGGTTGAGGAGATGGAAAAAATGATTTTTTCGCTACAATATCAGCAAGGTTAATGTCTGCAATCATCAGCCTGCAATTGAAATTGAGAGGGAAATCTGTATGACAGCTACACTATCAGTTCCCAGTTCGATCGAATCTTGGCTTGGCGACGAAGCCGAAGACTTGCTCACCCATCAAGCAAAAGTTTCTAAAGATTTGTTGCACCTGCCCGGCCCGGATTGGGTCGATCGCATTTTTGCTCAAACCGATCGATCTCCCCAAGTTTTGCGATCGCTTCAGCAACTCTATTCTAGCGGACGCTTGGCAAATACGGGCTATTTATCTATCCTGCCGGTAGACCAAGGAATCGAACACTCGGCGGCCGCTTCTTTTGCACCGAATCCCATCTATTTTGACAGCGAAAATATCATTAAATTAGCAATTTCTGCTGGCTGCAATGCTGTCGCGACAACGCTGGGAGTTTTGGGAAGCGTATCTCGCAAATACGCGCATAAAATCCCTTTTATTGTCAAGCTCAATCACAACGAGTTGCTAACTTATCCCAATCAATTCGACCAAATAATGTTTGCTTCTGTCGAGCAAGCTTGGAATTTGGGAGCAACAGCAGTCGGAGCAACAATTTATTTTGGTTCGCCGGAATCGACGCGACAAATCCAAGAAGTCAGTCAGGCTTTTGCCCACGCTCACGAATACGGAATGGCGACAATTTTGTGGTGCTATCTCCGCAACGATATCTTTAAACAAGACAAAGATTATCACGTGGCGGCAGATTTGACAGGGCAAGCAAATCACTTGGGAGTGACAATTCAAGCTGACATTATCAAGCAGAAATTGCCCGAATGTAACAACGGCTATGCAGCAGTTGCTAAAGCTAGTGGTCACAGTTACGGCAAAACCGACAAGCGCGTTTATTCTGATTTGACAACGGATCACCCGATCGATCTAACTCGCTATCAAGTGCTCAACTGTTATGCGGGAAGGATGGGTTTAATTAACTCCGGCGGTGCTTCGGGGAAAAGCGATTTTGCAGAAGCAATTCGCACGGCGGTAATCAACAAGCGCGCTGGCGGCTGCGGCTTAATCTCCGGTCGCAAAACTTTTCAGCGTCCCTTTGAAGAAGGCGTAAAATTGTTCCACGCCATTCAAGATGTTTATTTGTCGCCAGAAATCTCGATCGCCTAAAAATTTCCCGCACTCAATATAACCACCTAAACCTAGGGTGCACTAGGCGCACAAATCCCCGTAAACGTAAGGTGCAGACTCTGCACCTTACGTGATTAAAATTCTTTAATCTAAGTGCCAACTTAGCTGTAATATTAATACGAGCTGAAAATATATAGAGACACTGTATAGAATTTAAAAATGCCCCACAGCCTTGTTTTAAACCTGCTGCCAGTTGCACCAATTCCATCCCAGTTTTTAACGGGGCGGCATCTCCACGCTTTGTTTTTGAACCTTGTGAGTGCTGTAGACAGCGATTTGAGCGCGTACCTGCACGACCAGTCTCATGAAAAAGCTTTCACTTTAAGCCCTTTTCAAGTAAGGAGAAAAGAAGCTTACAAAAGCACCACGCCCCAGCCACAAAAGAGAGTTTTGCCTCCGGCTTCCCGCACAATATCTCCGGCTGTCCAGTGGGAACACAAGCAAGCAATTCAGGAAAATACGCCGATTTGGTGGCGAATTTCTCTGCTGGATGACGGTTTGTTCGATCGCCTAACTCAACTTTGGCAGCAACTCAATTTTGAGCGCCCTTGGCATCTGGGCCCGACAAATATATACATTACTAATATTTTGAGCGAACCGCAATCAAACCAGCCTTGGGTAAACTTTTGTACTTACGCCGAATTGTTCGAGAGAGCTTCGGAAACTGAGCGCCAAATTGCTTTTAGTTTTTGCACTCCTACTAATTTTCGGCAAGGTGTATATGATAGTGCTATGCCCACTCGTGAGAGTATTTTCGGCAGTTTAGCGAATCGCTGGAACAAGTACAGCAGGATTGCGATCGAACCTACTTTCACAGAAGCTATTTTTCCCAGTTTCTTCGATATCAGAACAGAAGTTAGTACGGATTCTCGCAGTAAATTTATTGGCTGCGTCGGGGATATTAGTTACCGAATTATGGGAGATATAGCTCCTGCTACTATCAAGCAAATTAACACTTTAGCAGATTTTGCGCTTTACAGCGGAGTCGGGCGAAAGACGCCGATGGGAATGGGAATGACGCGCCGATTGCAGGTTTGTTAATTATTCACTTTTGGGCTGAATTTCACTAACAATTTCATAAACATCAGTGTCTGGTATTTTCGCAAACAAAGGCGCCATCTGCTTCAATATTTCCTGATAAGCTGCGCTTTGATTGGCTGCCATATCTTCTACGCTTTCCCAAAAAATGATGGCAATACCTTTGTCTGTATTGGGCAATTGCAGCAAGTATGCTCCTTTAAAACCTGTGGCATAAGTTGCAACGGCTTTTTCAAAAAGTTGTTCGGCAGCTTCAAATTTTCCTGGTTTAAATTCGCCAATTGCAACGTAGGCAAACTGATGTCTGAGAAAGTCTAGAAATTCTGACATATCTTTTTCCTCACTTAATAGCGATACAGCAAGTTATATTTTACCCGATCGCCCGAAATTTGTGAACTGCACAGGTTGGAGTTTCGCGCTTAGCTCATCGGCGGATTTATTAATTACACGTAACTGCGATCGCCACTCAAATAGAAACTTTTTGAGTCAGGCGGCTAAAATCTTGATTAAATAAACTATTGAATCGCTGATTTTAGACGTTCACAATCCTAGGTACGCCGGAGCGACTTCTAGCGCTAGTACACAAGGTAAAGGTGCTGATAACTCCAGTGTTGTGCGTAACTGCGAGCATACACAAAACCGTAAAAATTTGCTAGTCAAAAGCGGTTTTTTGCAATAACCCTATTGAATTCTTTAAAACTAATTTGTAAGAATGATAACAGACACATACAAACAAAGTAAAGAGCCTGTTCAAACACATGAAAAAAATATTAGTAATTGAAGACGATAACTTAATCCGAGAAACCGTATTAGAACTTCTGGAATCGCGCGGTTTTGAAGCTGTCGGCGCCGAAAACGGACAAGTTGGTATCCAGTTAGCTGCCCAAATTCCCGATTTAATTTTGTCAGATGTCATGATGCCGGAGCTCGACGGTTTTGAAGTATTCGCAGCCGTGCGATCGCACCCTGCAACCGCCAGCATTCCGTTTATTTTTATGACAGCCTCCGAAATGGAAAAAGCCCTGGAACTTAAAGCAGACGGCTATCTCAAAAAACCTTGCAGCGTCGCAGCAATGCTCGGGGCGATCGCCACTCAACTAGAAAAACCGACAGTTACCAACCCACCACATCAAAAAGTACAGGACAATTCTGCGCCATCAAATCTTAGCTTGCGCGCCCCGAACCAAAAATCTCGGTTTGAGATTGTCTCGGTTTGCTGGCAATGACACTCACAGTAACGTTATTGATACATAAGTTGAGGGAATTTCAAATTGGTTCCCCCCAGGGGTGGCTTAGACTGGGTATGTTGAATTTGGTTAAATATTTATGAACGCACAACCCAAAGGCCGCCTAGTTTGGAACCACTCTACCCACCTTCCCGGTTTGATACCAATTTTAGAGCGCCTCACGCTAAAAATCGGCATTCAAACAGTAACTCCGGGCGTCATCAACAAAGTTAAAGGACACATCCCCCGCATGACATTAAGAGTGTCAGTACCCATCCGCGGGGGATTTAAAATCATCGCCAGACAGGGCAAAACCGTACAAGAAGTCTTTATATTAACGACTCTCACTCAAGGGGACTTGGAAGAGACCATCGCCCAAACCCTACCCAAGTGACAATATTTTCTTAGCAAGCAAAGCCCGGGCTTTCACCGAAGTAGTTTCATCGGTTTGGGTGATTTCCTCAAGTCTGGCCGAAACTTCCGCTAACCAATCCGGTTTAACAGTCGCAGCAGCCGCCAAAGCTTGCAAACCCCCCGCTGCTGCGTAGCGAACCACCCATTCTGGATCGCGGGACGCTTGCAGTAGCGTTTTCACAGCGCGAAGTTGACCATCTGCAATTTCTTCTGTGGGCATCAATTCCCAGCAAATCGTCCCCAAACCCCTAACCGCCGCCCGCCGCACGCTCAAAGCAAAGTCATTCGCCGCTGCATCGAGCAAAATCTCCAAACCCCTGGGGTCGCCAATTCCCGCCAAAGCCCGAACAGCCCAAGCTCTCGCCCCGTAATTGTAGCCGTCAAGCTGTTCTAGAAGCGGCAGCACCGCAGCTTCTCCGAGCTGAATTAGCCCATCAACGGCGGCAACAGCGGCGCCTGGGTTGTTGTAACCGAGGACTGTAATTAAGGTAGGAATTGCTTGTTTTGAGGAAGCTGCCGCCAGTGCTTTGACTGCGTTTAACAAGCCTTCGGAAGAATCTGCTTGTTCGACAGCCTGAATTAGTTCTAATGCCATTTATTTGTAAGCTTTACCGTGACCATTTTAATTGTAAGTTGGGTCGATCGCGCGATCGAACTTTTTGCCACCTCACCCACCAACATTCTCATCAAAATATGTAGGCCAACAGCACTGCTGTGTCCTGAAATGTGCTGTGTCCTGAATGTACAGCAGACAATTGAGAATCTCTACACCAATCCTATTTCAGTTGTGAACTAATTTTTTTCAGAGTAAACTATCCATTAAATCCATAACGCGGATAGCATCATCTGATAAAGATAGTGATTCTTGTTGATTGAGGTGATGCTCCAAAACTCCTTTGAGCGCAATCAATTTCAGGCTATTTTCTGCTAAAGTCTCAGAAATAGCTTGCGCTCCCGGCAAATAGCCGATCGCCCCCAAGTCCATCAAAGCCGATCGCCTCAACTGCAAATTATCCCCATTCAAAGCACTTACCAACCGCTCTCCATAAACCCGCTCACCAGTTAACTGATACATCGCCCGCGCCGCAGCGTACTGCACCCGCTCCACAGAATGTTCCAAAAAAGGTGAAATTAGCGGTATTGCTTCTGTCGCTTTCAGCGTTCCCAAAGCTTCAATTACCGAGTCGTAAGGTTGCACGAGGTGGGATTTTCCTGGCACTCGCACAGCGACAGCTACGCCCCCATCCAATAGCTTCATTAGTGGCTCAATAGAATCACGATCTCCCAACATTTCTAGAGCTTGAGCCGCCGCTTCCCTCACGTAATAATCGGCGCATTCCAAACAGCGAATCAGGGCCGGCAAGGCTTGTTTGTCGCTCAATTTACCCAGAGCCCGTGCCGCATTTCGTAATAGGGAATAGTCGCCAATTTTTGTTTGTTCTGACTCTTCTTCCAATGCGGCAATTAAAGCTGCAATAGCTGCAGGTTCCTTGACTCGAAATCTGCCAATCCACCACGCAGCATAATACCGGAGACTGTAATCTTGGGAGTGCAAATTTGCGATCGCCTGTTCAACAGTTAAAGACTCGCCCTCAGCTACACCCGCCGGCGGTGAGTCGGATTCGTAATAATTCATAGTCATTAGTTATTAGTTATTATAGCAATCCTTGCAGGAGTCGTAAACTTTTTACCCCACCCCAACCCTCCCCTTATCAAGGGGAGGGAGTAAGAAATTCACAAATGATGCGAGGATTGCTATAGTTGTTAGTTATTCGGCTATTGAAATCGCTGCTACCCAGACAAAACCTGCAAGGAAACTTGGCGATTAAAATCGCTACTAAACAGACAAAACCCGCCTGGGCGGGTTACATTAACTCTTAGTCCGCTTGGAGTGGACTTTGTTTGTCTAGGAGCGATTTTCATCGCCCCTTCTAGCTTATCTAGGAGCGATTTTCATCGCCCCTCCCACCCAACTATTGGTGATCACCAGATGATTCATGGGATGACTCATGGGATGATTCTGCACTCGCGTTTAAAGGATGAATGCTGACAATTTTCCCGCCCATGCGAGTAATCCGCTGCATTTCTTGATTCATCCGATTGTAAGGCACGGTGATAAATGTACTCGCGCTCGATCGAATCGAATAATCCACATTATCTGTTTCATCGCTTTGGCGCAAGCCGACAACTTCATACCGAAAGCAGCGACCAGCCGAAGCTGTATTGCCACTTTTTCCAGCTACAATTTGACCCAACATAAGCTTCTTGGTAATTGGTGATTCTGACTGTTGACTGTTGACCCTTCGACTTCGCTCAGGGCATCGCTGTTGACTGTTGACTGTTGACTGTTGACTGTTGACTAAAAGCTAGTAACTGCCAACTGCCAAGTGCCAACTGCCAACTGACTAAATTGCAGTAATGCTGGCGATTTTCCCGCCCATGCGTTGAAATTTCTGCATTTGCGAGGACAACTCCTCAACAGGTACGATGAAAGCCTTGCTGCTGCGGCGCACGCTGGGATAGCCGCCCGTGCGAATACCCGAAACTTCCACGCGCACCAGCCGCCCTTCTTTGCCGTAAGCAGCAGCGCCGCCGAAAGTGCTGCTGGGAGTTACGTTTCTAGCAGAAGGCCGATATGCCCAACCTTCGTTACCGCCAGAAGGCCCAACTACAGCCGTAGCGCTGTTAGTGCCGAGTTCGACAGCTAAGCGAGAGTTATTGCCTTCTAGTTGAGATGTATCGCTGTTTGCATAGCCGCGATACAGGCGGAACATCCGGGTAAAACCAACGGTTTTTTGACCACGCTGGGTGTTAAAGCCGCGGTAGTAAGGTACGATACTTTCGCCGAAGTTTTCTTGATACTCTACTGAATCGATGTAAGAATCAATATCAGCGTCGTAGCCTTGTGTTTGGTACAAATCTAAGTGTTCAACTACTTCAGATTCGTCGTAGGGAGCGCGACCGAGCAAGTGTTTGTAGTTTAGTTCGATCGTCCGAGTTTGGAAGCTGTTGTAGAAAAACTTGGTTTTGTACAGTTCTGACTTAGCTACAGCGCGTACAAATTCTCGTACCGTCAAACTGCCGTCCCGCAGCAAAGACTCGGAACTTGTAAGTCGCTCGGATTTCATTAAATAGTCGTTGCCCAGCACCTGACGGTAAACCGCACGAATCACAGTTTCAACGTCGTCTTTGCTGTAGTTCGGGCGCAGTTCTACCTTCGGCGCATCGCTCAATGCGGATGTTCCTAGTCTGGACGCTGCTGTTGTAATCGCCACCAGATTTTCTCCTAAATTATTAATGACAAAAGTTTAATGCTTGGTTGCACTTGAAATTTTTAGGACTAAGGATAATATGCCTCAAAGTAGGGTGTACACTGCACACCTTACATATCCACATAAAATTGAAGAATTTTTTAGCCTTAGTCCTAATTTGGTAAAGACGTTTCAAAAAAACGTCTTTACAAACTTTAAGCTGTGGTAATACTTACCACTTTGCCGCCACATTTGTTGATTTGCTGCAAGCGGCTCGAAAGTTGCTCGTAAGGCACGAGATATTCGGTAGTTGTCCGCCGCACTTGAGGCGAAAACTTAGCCGCACCTTGCATTGCGGTGACTCGGTAGAGTTGGTCGCGAGAACCGCCGGAAGTACCGCCAAGGGCTTTTCCGGTGGAGGCTGTGTGTATCGGCGAAGCCATATTTCTCGCTACTTCCCAAGTCAGCCGGGCTTGGGTTTGGTTTTGCGATCGATCGCTAGAAGCAAAACCCCGGTACAATTGAAACATCCGGTTAAAACCGACGGTTTTTTGACCTCTTTGGGTCGCGAAACCGCGATAGTAAGGCACTATACTGTCGCCAAAATTTTCTTCATACTCAACTGAGTCAATGTAAGAATTGATTTCAGCTTCGTAGCCTTCTGCATTGTACAAATCAACGTGGAAAGCAATTTCCGACTCGTCGTAAGGAGCGCGACCCAACAAATGCTTGTAGTTAAGCTCGATTAACCGCGTTTGCGAGTTCGGATAAAAAAACTTTTTCCGATAAGTTTCGGAATGTGCAATTGACCGCACAAAATCTTTCACTGAAATCTGCCCTTGCATCAGCAGAGATTCAGCACTGGTCAGTCGTTCGCTCGACATTAAATACTCGTTGCCGAAAACTTGGCTGTAAGCCGCGCGAATTACTGCTTTCGCATCGTCTTGCGTCCAGTGGGGGCGCAGTTCTACTCGTCCCGCTTCTTCAAATGCTTTTATTCCCAACCGTTCTGCTGCACCTAATCCCGCCATCTTCGCTTCTCCCTTTTTTGCTTTAAAAACTGAAAACTGCTTAAAAAAGTATTTGCAAAACTAGGCTTAGATCGCAGATGCCCGGAATTCTAAACAACCGCTAACACTTAAGCTAACAGCAGCTTACAATTCCGGGCATCACGCAAATCTAGCTCAGAGCGTTGATTGCGTAGTCGATGTAGGAATTCGCTTCAGTTGCAGCGTCGCCACTCAGACCGTGGTTGCCTTTGATGTACTTGAGAGCTTCAACGTACCAGCTAGGAGACAATTCAAATGTCCGGTTGATTTCGTCAACACCTGCAATCAGGTACTCGTCCATCGGACCGGTGCCGCCTGCAACTAAGCAGTAGGTTACCATCCGCAGGTAGTAGCCGATGTCGCGAGAGCACTTGGCTTTACCGGTTGGGGTAGAAGCGTAGTTAGGGCCTTGCATTTGTTGTGTGTACGGGAATTTGTTGTACACAGCTTGAGCTGCACCGTCGATCAAGCGCTGAGAGTTGGCGGTCAAAGCCTTGGCTGCTTCCAAACCGGCTGCTGCTTGGCGGAAACGGCCGAAGGCGACTTGCAGTTCTGTGCTGCTCAGGAAACGGCCTTGAGAATCGGCTGCGGTTACTGCTTCAGTCAAAGGGGTTTTCATTGTTCTGGTTTCTCCCTAATGTTGTGTTGTTTTTGTACAAAAATGATTGTTTGCAAAAATGCGATGCTCGCTTCTTTACAAGAAAGGTTCGCTTGGCTATTTTTAGCCGACTGCATTGGCTGCGCGGTCGAAGTAGCTGCCGATTTCAGACATCAGCGAGCTGCAATCACCACGGGTAACACCGTTGGGGTCGTTAGCGATCGCGATCGCTGCTTCTTTCATTTTTTGCACGCCGGCTGCAACTGAGCCACCGGGAACTCCCAGAGCTTGGTATGTTTCACGCAGACCGTTCAAGCAGCGGTCGTCCAAAACGCTGGCGTCGCCTGCAAATGTTGCATAGGTGACGTAGCGCAAGATGATTTCCATATCGCGCAAGCAAGCTGCCATGCGGCGGTTGGTGTAAGCATTACCACCAGGAGCGATCAGTTGAGGCTGTTCAGCGAACAGGGTGCGAGCTGCATTGGCTACGATGCTGGATGCGTTGCCGGTGATGCGGTTTACTGCGTCAATCCGCTTGTTGGCGTCGGAAACCATGCTGCTGAGAGCATCTAGTTGACCCTGAGCTAGAAATTCGCCCCGAGCGTCAGATTGGGAAACCACTTTTGTAAATGCGTCAAACATGAAAGAACTCTCCTATTTGAGTTAATTGAGTTTGGTTGCGGTATAAAACCGTTAAGTTAAATTTGTTCAGGCTACGAGTGCCTGCAAGGGTTGAAATTTGATGCCAGCTAATCTGCTGGTCCCATCGATCTCTCCCTTTCCGCTACCTGCACTATTGTTACATTGCAACGGAGGTTTAAGAAACCTTAGAAAATTTTACACCTTTTATGAGATGCGACAAACCTTGTCAATCAGGGTTTTTGTTAACTTTGGCCTGTCGTTTCAACCCTCTGATAATCTTTATACAATGCTCGCCTGCGTTTGTTTATTACAAATTATTACAGAAACTTATCTCTCTAAGAAGGTAAATATTTGGGGTGCAAGTGCGGGCAAATCTCCTTCCTAGGGTAGATGCGCGAGGGTACTCATAAACGAAGAGTTTGCTTCGATCGCCCTGCTGTGGCGGTAGAACCCCCCCGAACCGTCCCGTGGGCCGATCGTCTTTGTTGGCTTTCTCTGGAAAAGCGGAATTGTTAAGAAGTATTAAGTAAATTAAAGTTTTCGTAAAAGAAGGCTGGGGAATAGGGAAAAAACCAAAAATTCTGCCCAATGTCAGGAGGCCTGCAAAATTCGGTGTGGGAAAAATCCAAAAGATTGTGAACCCCCTCGCCACAGCCTCAGCTTTTACCAGAACTATCAGCATTGAGTGAGTAAACTCAGCCGTTGGAAGTTGAAATACCGGGCCCGGTATTTCATAACGCGGGGATGCTTGGTCTGGGGAGTCATTGGATTTGACCCCAGAGGAAGCATCTACTGTTTGTCCTGCAGCGGTTGCAAAAAATACTTTCTTCATCTATATATTGACATCCTCCCCGGCCGTACCGCAGGATTCCAAGAATCACTGCTTGGGCTTCCGTCAAGCGAAGGACGGGGCTTTAAACCCATTATTTTTGGTAAGGTGGATAGGTGCTCTCAGCGGTAGGTCTACAAACGGCGCGATCGAGCCGCCAGACGCAGTGAAGTTAAAAGCTTTTTGCTTCCCCGGCATCGAACCGCCCAAAACGAGTCGCAAGTTAAACAGTTTTTTACTCAGAACTCAAAACTTAAAACTCTCTCACTGTAATCAGCCAGATGGATCGGCTGTAGCTGTCCGGCCACAACCACCTTTATGCCCCACGATCGATCGTAATTTATGTCTTCAAATTCTCCCTCTTCTTGGCACACCGTAGCAATTGACCAAACTCTCCAGCAGCTAAGCAGCAACAAAGACGCTGGCTTGAGCAGCAAACAGGTGTCAGAACGCTTGCAGCAATACGGCCCCAACGAACTCGAAGAAACAGGAGGCCGCAGTCCGTGGTCGATTTTTGTCGATCAGTTCACCAACATCATGTTGTTGATGCTGATGGGTGTGGCCGTGATTTCGGGTTTTTTGGACTTTCGGTCGAATACTTTTCCCAAAGATGCGATCGCCATTTTTGCGATCGTCATACTCAACGGCATTCTCGGCTATTTCCAAGAGCAAAGTGCTGAAAAAGCCCTCGCAGCCCTCAAAAACCTCGCTTCTCCCCTAGTCAGAGTCCTGCGGGACGGCAAAACTTCAGAAATAGCAGCCAAGGAACTCGTACCTGGAGACGTGATGCTGTTGGAGGCTGGGGTAAAAATAGCAGCAGACGCACGCTTGATCGAATCTTCCAACTTGCAAGTCAGAGAATCAGCTTTGACGGGGGAAGCTCTAGCAGTCACCAAGCAAGCCGATCTAGAACTTCCAGAAGATGCTTCCTTGGGCGATCGACTCAACCTGATTTTTCAGGGCACAGAAGTTGTTCAGGGACGAGCAAAGGCGATCGTCACCAACACTGGAATGCAAACTGAACTGGGCAAAATTGCCACCATGCTTCAGTCAGTAGAAAGCGAACCGACTCCCCTGCAACAGCGGATGAGCCAGTTGGGAAATGTTCTAGTCTCCGGTGCCCTAACCTTAGTCGCAATTGTCGTCATCGGCGGCATGATTACCTTCCAAAACGGCAGCCTCGGGTTCGATACCAGCAGGTGGGAAGAGTTGTTAGAAGTTTCTCTAAGCATGGCTGTGGCTGTGGTTCCCGAAGGACTCGCAGCAGTCGTGACAGTTACTCTGGCACTCGGAACTAGGCGGATGGTGAAACGAAACGCCCTGATTCGCAAACTGCCGGCCGTAGAAACTTTGGGATCGGTAACTACCATTTGTTCTGACAAAACAGGTACTCTGACTCAAAATAAAATGGTTGTTCAGCTAGTGTCTACGGGCGACTGCACAGTCGCCGTGGCAGGCGACGGCTATGCACCGATCGGAGATTTTACCGATCGGCATACATCGACCCAAATTAATAATTTAGAAGAATATCCAGAAGTCGAATCTTTATTAATTGCCTGTGCAGTGTGCAACGACGCAGTATTGCAGCAAGAACAGCAAGAATGGAAGATTTTGGGCGACCCCACGGAGGGAGCTCTGCTGTGTGTAGCGGGAAAAGCAGGAATATATAAGGAAAAACAGTCTCAATTGCTGCAGCGGACGGCGGAATTTCCTTTTTCTTCCGAACGCAAACGGATGAGCGTGATTTGCGAAGTGCCCGGCAGATCGGGACATTCGGGATTTCCAGCAGCCGAAGGACAGCAGTCGAATTATTTGATGCTGACAAAAGGTTCTCCAGAGTTGACTTTGGAGCGCTGCAAAGGCATTATAGCCGGCGATCGAGTACAACCTTTAAATCAGGAAATGCGCGATCGCATCCTCGCCGAAAACAACAACATGGCAAGCGGCGGTTTGCGAGTCCTGGGGTTTGCGTACAAACTCTGGGAAAACGTGCCGCCCCAAGGTTCCGAGGAAACCAGCGAACAAGAAATGATTTGGCTGGGACTCGTCAGTATGCTCGACGCCCCGCGCCCGGAAGTCCGGGAAGCAGTGGTGAAGTGCCGCGATGCAGGCATTCGGGTGGTGATGATTACAGGAGACCACCAATTGACAGCAAAAGCCATCGCCTACGATTTAGGTATTGCTAAAGAGGGCGATCGAGTTCTCACCGGTCAAGAATTAGAAAAGCTTAGCCAAGAAGAACTCAAACAGCAAGTCGAACAGGTTAGTGTTTACGCCCGCGTTTCCCCCGAACACAAATTGCGAATAGTCCAAGCTTTGCAAAGTTGGGGCAAATTTGTGGCGATGACCGGCGATGGCGTTAATGACGCCCCCGCTTTGAAACAAGCCGATATCGGAATCGCTATGGGGATTACCGGCACCGATGTCAGCAAAGAAGCTAGCGATATGGTGCTCCTCGACGACAACTTCGCAACTATTGTCGCCGCCGCTGAAGAAGGGCGAGTGGTTTATAGCAATATTCGCCGCTTTATTAAATACATTTTGGGCAGCAACATCGGCGAAGTTTTGACAATTGCGGCCGCACCTTTAATGGGTTTGGGAGGAGTGCCGCTGACGCCACTGCAAATTTTGTGGATGAACTTAGTAACAGACGGCGTTCCCGCTTTGGCCTTGGCCGTCGAACCGGGGGAACCGAACGTGATGAAAAAGCCTCCTTTCAGTCCGCGAGAAAGTATTTTTGCGCGGGGTTTGGGTTCTTACATGATTCGGATCGGGATTATTTTTGCAATTTTGACGATCGCGATGATGTCCTGGGCTTACGGATATACCACCAACCCTAATCATGTTGGAGATCCCGAGGCTTGGAAAACAATGGTGTTTACAACTCTTTGTTTGGCACAAATGGGTCACGCGATCGCAATTCGGTCTAACACTCAGCTAACTATCGAGTTAAACCCCTTCACTAATGTTTTTGTTTGGGGAGCTGTTATTGTTACTACTGCTTTGCAATTAATGCTGATTTACGTTCCGCCGCTGAGAGCCTTTTTCGGCACTCATTATTTAACGGGGTTTGAGTTGCTGGTTTGCTTCGGTTTCAGCGCTCTGATGTTTGTCTGGATTGAAATGGAAAAACTGTTTGTGCGCTTTTACAAATCTCGAAAATAGTGTTAATGGCTAACGAATAATGAGCGATGTTTCATTATTCGTTAGACTGCTCGCATTTGACCAGATTCTCAACACTATAAAGTCATGGCAAGCGCAACGATCCGCAAAAACTGCAATTCCAAAGATTCGCCATGGAATGGGTAAGGTACGCAATGGGCACCCTACGATAACTTTACTGCCAATTCCTGATTCCGAATTCCCAATTCCCAATTCCCGATTCCCGATTCCCGATTCCCAATATTATGTATTTAAAAACGCTGCACCTACGGCAGTTTCGGAACTATTTCGATCAAAAGGTAGCATTTGACGCTCCCAAAACCATTTTAGTAGGAAATAACGCTCAAGGAAAATCTAACTTGTTAGAAGCGGTAGAGTTGCTTTCTACATTAAAAAGCCACCGGGTAGGGCGCGATCGCGATTTAATACTCGACTCAAAGCCGATCGGCCAAATTGATGCTACACTCGAACGTCAAACCGGAGCGATCGACTTAGCTTTAACTCTTCGCTCTGCAGCGCGTCGAACACTGAAGCTCAACGGTGAACCGCTGCGTCGCCATTTAGACTTTTTGAGTGTCTTAAATGTAGTGCAATTTTCTTGTTTGGATTTGGACTTAGTGCGCGGCGGGCCCGAAGGAAGACGCAATTGGATCGATCGCCTAGTCATCCAATTAGAACCGATTTACGCTCACATTTTGCAGCAGTATAACCAAATTTTGCGCCAGAGAAACGCTCTGTTGAAACGTTCTAAAGAAATCAGGAAAGCGGAATTTTCTGAAGGTTTTGATAAAATGCGATTTATCGGATCTGAAACTCCCGAAGACCCAAATATCGCAGAATTCCCAATGCCCAATGCCCAATCCCCAATCCCCAATCCCCAATCCCCCATTCCCAGTTCAGAATTAGCTTTGTGGGACGCGCAGTTGGCGACAGCGGGCGCTCGCGTGATCCGCAGGCGCGATCGAATTTTGGAGCGTTTGATGCCTTTAGCTCGAAATTGGCACGGTTCAATTAGCGGTTCTGCCGAAGTTTTAGATGTGAAATACGATGCTAATATTGAAGTAAGTTCGGAATTTATCGCTAAAGACAATCTCGAAGGAGTGCGGCAAGCATTTTTAGAGAAAATTCAAAAAAGGGCGATCGCAGAACAGTTTCAAGGAACCACTTTAGTCGGCCCCCACCGCGACGACATTACATTTACAATTAACAATACCCCAGCTCGTCAATACGCATCCCAAGGTCAGCAGCGAACTCTGGTATTAGCATTAAAATTAGCCGAACTGCAGCTTATTGAAGAAGTCGTCGGCGAAGCGCCTTTACTATTGCTCGACGACGTACTTGCAGAACTCGATCTGAGCCGCCAAAATCAACTTTTAGAAACAATTCAAGAACGATTCCAAACTCTGATTACTACAACTCACCTAGGCGCTTTTGATGCTCAGTGGCTGCGACAAACCCAAATTCTCTCCGTCGTTGCTGGACAAATCAATCGATTTTAGATTTTAGATTTTAGATTTTAGATTGACAAATTTTATGTTTCATGGTAAAGCTGAAAAAAAGTTGAGAAATTGGCACTATTAGCTCAATTCAAGATAGGATAAAGGTTAATTTTGATTGCCGCTTTCGCTTCCATTTTTCTAAACCTTATGAAGCATTACATTTCCCGTCTGTTAGCCCTAGTATTAGTTGTTGTCATCGGCGTAGCGGGCTGTACCAATGTTCCCGCCACTCTGAGTGGAGATTATGGCCAAGACACATTAGCATTAGTGAAGAGCTTGAGAACAGCGCTCACTTTGCCAGAGGGTACGCCGGAAAAAGCAGCCGCTCAAGCCAAGGCTCGCACAAGTATCAACGATTTTTTTGCTGAATACCGCCGCGATCCCGCTCTTACCAAGCTGGCCTCTTTCACGACAATGCGGACGGCATTAAACTCTTTGGCAGGACATTACAGTTCCTATCCCAACCGTCCGGTTCCTGAAAAATTGAAAAAGCGTCTTGAGTCAGAATTTCAGCAGATTGAAGCTGCTCTTAACAGAGGAGCTTAATCTCAAAATTTAGGATCGAGGATAAATTTTAATAATTCATCTTGCATCCTTGATATTTGAGTGTTAACAATTTTTAGTAGAAATATCAACTGCTTTTAGCGCCCACTGTATCCAGGCGCTTTTTTATGCAGCATTTAGGGAAAAAATACTGCAAAACGGTTTAATCGCGGAGTCTTGTCTTACCCGATCGCCCTTATTGAATTTAAATAGCCGCCAGATAGAATTTGCACTGTGCGATCGACTTGTGCCATAACTAAGTCAACGGAAAAAAGTAGAAAATTTGTAGCTGCTTGTTGAGCGCGATCGGCAAAATGCGATCGCCACCCAATTTAAACCTGAAAACCCCATTCAATTCTCCCATGAAAATTGCACCAACTCGCATCGCGAATTTTCAACACCAGCGACGCTTTTTAAGTGCGGTAACTGCTGTTTTAACCAGTAGCTTCATCAGCCAACTTGTGTGGCCGTTTATCGGAAATCAACCAGCTTTTGCCCAAACATCAGCCTATTGCCAATTATCCCCAGAACAGGTAAATCAAAAAGAAGACTTGCGCCGCGCCGCGCTGTCGGGAAAACGGGAATCTCAGCAAGCATATTTTGCTATTTTGAACAAACACGCGCGGGAAATAGCAGAATGTCGCCAAAAAACTTGGCCCGAAACCCAAGCAGTTTGGCTGCGTTTATATCCCTGCGATGTCAGACCCGGAGAACTCGATCGAGTATTAGACAAAGTTGTGAATAAAGGCTACAACCAAGTCTATGTCGAAGTGTTTTACGATGGTCAAGTGCTGCTACCAGCAGCAGACAACCCTACGGTTTGGCCTTCTGTTTTGAGAAATCGCGGTTACGAGAAATACGACTTGTTAGAAAAGGCGATCGCCAAAGGCAAACAGCGAGGTTTAAAAGTCTACGCCTGGTTATTTACCATGAACTTTGGCTATAGCTATGCTCAGCGTCCAGACAGACAGCAAACCCTCGCTATCAACGGTAAAAATCAGACAAGTTTAACAGTAAGCGAATACGCAGCAATTAACGAGGACTTCGGAGAAGTTCCGGGCAATCAAGCCTTTATCGATCCGTACAACCCGCAAGCACGGCAAGACTATACTTTGTTAGTAAATCAAATAGTCAAGCGCAAGCCCCAAGGAATGTTGTTCGACTACATTCGCTATCTACGGGGCATCGGACCCGCTTCAGTTGCTACCAAAGTTCAAGACTTGTGGATTTACGGCCCAGCATCGCAGCAAGTTCTTTTGCAGCGGGCTAGCAATCAGCAAGGGCGAGATTTAATTCAGCGATATTTGACTAAGGGATTTATAAATACTACTGACGTTCAAGCATTAGTCAAACAGTATCCAACTGAGCGAGAACCTCTTTGGCAGGGTCGAATTCCGCAGGCCATGTCAGTAGCAACTTCACCTTCAAGAACGCAGAATGCCGTATCAAGAACAGCCTCAACAACTCCCGCCACTAACAAGCCAAACCCTACAACTCCCACACCAAAACCGACACCGACACCGACACCGCGGCTTCCCGATACCGGCATTCTGCAAAAAGATTTGTGGAAACTAAGCGTTGCTCACGCCGTTCAAGGGATTTTAGATTTTTTGGGGATAGCAATTCAACCAGCTCAAAGGATGGGAATTCCTGTAGGAGCGGTGTTTTTTCCCACTGCAAATCAAGCGATAAATCAAGGGGGATATGATTCGAGATTGCAGCCTTGGGACACATTTCCGGCTGCTATAGAATTCCACGCCATGTCTTACGGAAATTGCGGCGATGTAAGCTGCATTGTGCCACAGGTGCAGCGAACAGTAAGTTTAGCGCCTGCGGGAGCAAAAATTATTCCTGCCATTGCTGGAGATTGGGGAAAACCTCTGAAAAATCGGCCGTCTTTGGAGATTCAAATGGCGGCAATTCGCTCTGCGACGCCGCAAATTAATGCGGTGAGTCATTTTGCTTTTGGGTGGCAAGAACCGGAGGATGAAAGGGCACGGCAAACTTGCCGGTTGTAGGGGGATTAGTTGTTGTAGAGATGCGATTTGTAGCCTCTCTACAAAACGGGATTTGGGAAAGCAGCTAACTGTTGGACAAACTCTTGGTGCGTGGCACTGTTTAATCCCGTTTGAAGAGTTGCGATCGCACTTGGCATATCCCCGTCTAAGAGTGCTGAAACAGCCAGCCACCACCCCGGAAAAACACGGCTGCGGATAATTCCTTCTGCATCGGGTAGCAGAGAAATATATTCTTCTTCCTGCAAGGAAAACCAATCAATCCGGCGATCGATTACTTGCCAAACGAGATATTCTTTCACCATGCTGCGGCGGTCAACTCGCTTTTTGTCCCGCAGATCGAGCGTAGCGGTACTAGCAGCAATTTCGGCAACAAATTCCGGCGCGCCTACAATGTAGCCGTCATCACTGAGGCTAGTTGCACCGCCGCGTCGGGAATCAATTAGCAGTACAGCATCGGGCTGGAATTCGTTATCCACGTCGAGACGCACGGTGGGGTTATCGCCGAGCCAAGTATGTTTGGTAAAAGCAGCATAGAAGCCAAGACAAGTCATCAGGCGAGCATGGGGTTCGGCGTGGGGTTCAAAGGGTAAGGGTGAAGCAATATAAACAATTCCTTCGATAAATTCTGCTTTTTTGAGTCCCGGCATTGCTGTATAGCGTCGCTCGAATTCGGCACGGGTGAGCAAATCGCCATTTTCCAAAGGAGGGATGCTGATGCGGCTGAGATTTGCGGGAGCAATCATGGCTTTTCTCCTGTTGTTATGCGTCGGTATCTTGCGATTTTATCTAATTTTCGGCATAGCTGTAAGCCAGAGTTATATTATCAGAAATAAATGCTGTGGCAAATGAGTACCAAATTGGCCAGTCAATGGGCGCTAAAAATATTGTTTTTAATCGGATCGATCGCCCTAATTTCCCTTATTTCTGAAACGCGACAAACTGCAAACTCAAATTCGCTCGCCCAACAAATCGCACCCGTTGAAAATCCCCCACCAAACCTGCTGAAACCTCCCAAACAAAAAACACCACATTCTCCCCCCGCAACTCCCTCTCCCAAACCTCCCGAACAACCTTTAGTCTTTGCACCGCCCGCGCAATTTCGCAGCAAAATTGTTTATAAAGCCAGTATTAACAACTCAAAAGTTATCGCCCTGACATTTGACGATGGCCCTTCGCCTGAAACTTTGAAAATATTAGAAATTTTGCAGAAACATAACGCGGCAGCTACATTTTTTTGCTTGGGTGCAAATTTGCGGGAGTATCCAGAAATTGCGAAAAGAGTTGTGCAAACGGGAAATGCGATCGGAAATCATACTTGGCATCACTATTCTCACAATGTTACCGAAAAAACAGCATCGGATGAAATAGATAATACTGGCGTTCATATTTATCGATCGACTGGGGCAAAAAGTTTCTTGTTTCGTCCCCCAGCGGCCACTTAAATAACGGTTTGGCAAATGACGCTCAAAAGAAGAATTATGTAGTGGTGATGTGGTCGATCGATCCTAAAGACTTTCTGCAACCTCCGGCTGCTGCGATCGCCCTTACCGTGCTATCCCAAGCTTCAACGGGGGCGATCGTATTATTGCACGACGGCGGGGGAAATCGCCAGGAAACAGTCGAGGCGCTATCTGCAATTATTCCCAAACTTAAACAGCAGGGATATCGTTTTGTCACCGTGCCACAATTGCTGGAAATGCAAGCTGGACAAAAACAGCGAATTGGCAATCAAAAATCCCCATGAACAGACATCTGGGCCCAATTAACTTACTCAGAATTTCATCTGCGTTCATCTGCGTTCATCTGCGGTTAAAAATCCCAATTATGCTAAACTTATTAATAATCATAAAACCCTTTATTAATCACAATGCAAAAACTACAATCAAGAGATATCAACCTCCGCTATCTAATCGATAACTTCGGCTTGCAGCGAGTTCGCAACAGCGAATTTTTCCGAGAATGGCAAGAAAACTTACCCGAAGTAACCGACTCGGAAAAACAATTGCTCGATCGCGTTCAAGACATATACTTCAACTTGGTAGACCCCCCGCCTGTACTGGAAAATGCAGTCAAGCTAACAATCATCAGCCCCATTTTGTTTATTGCCGGTCTGTATGAGTCTCCTTTTCAAGTCAAAGCCGAAAAGTCGATCGCCATTCAAGAGGAAGACGAAGGCAGAATAATCGAAGGCAGAATAGATATCCTAATTATGAAAGCAAACTTGTGGGTGACAGTAATAGAATCCAAACAACTTTCGTTTTCAACTGACGAAGCACTTGCCCAACTCCTGACATATATGCTGGCAGATCCGAACCCAGAAAATCCTACTTTTGGGATGATTGCCACAGGTGCTAACTTCAATTTTGTCAAGTTAGTTAGAGGCGAAACTCCCCAGTATGCGCGATCGGCTGAATTTGTTATTTCCAATCCCGGCAATGAATTGTACCGGGTTTTGCAGATTTTAAAACGCCTGAGTCAACTTCCAGACTAGCAATAAAAGCCATTTTGAGTTATCTTTCAAAGCAGACAATATCTAATATCTCAAATTTCAAACTGGTGCGAGCATGGTAAATTACTGGATAGTCGGCGCTGTGGCAATAGCTTCTGTCTGCTGGGCAGAAATAATACGAGACTTTTATCACGTCGTGTCCCATTATTGGGCCCCCCTGCAAAAGCTGCACACTTGGCATCACCGCGTTTTCCGCCCGAATTTGACCCCCGTCAGCGAGACAATTTACAAGCAAGCACACTGGCGTCACGACGTGCCCGAAGGTGCGGCGATGATGGTTTTAGGCTTGTTGCTGTGGGTTGTAGCTTATTTTGGGCTACCGGAATATCACTGGGGTGCAGCAGCCGGTTGTATTTATACTTTAGGCTTTTTGTTGAGCGCGATCGCCCGCGGGTGCGGCATCAAAGGCGCAGACGAATTAACCGACATCACCCACCAACCCGGAGACTTCCTGACTCCACCTGGCAAGTGGTTAGTTAATAAACCTTATCACTGGCGGCATCACTTCGACAATCAAAATGCTTACTATTGCGGTACTTTCACCTTAATAGACAAACTTATGGGTACAGCACTTTCTCTTAAAGGCAAAACTGTAGCCGTCACCGGTGCATCGGGAACTTTAGGGCGTTTGCTACTCAAACACCTGCACAAAGCTGGTGCAAAAGTGATCGCCCTCTCATCGGGAAATCAAACAATTACTTTGGATGTAGACGGCGAAAATTTACCTGTAAAAACCGTAACTTGGCAAATAGGTCAAGAGGCAGATTTAGCAGAATTGTTAGAAAAAATCGATATTCTCGTAATCAATCACGGGATTAATGTACACGGAGAAAGAACAGGAGAGGCGATCGCAAACTCCTATGAAATTAACACTTTTTCCGCGTGGCGGCTGATGGAACTGTTTTTCTTAACAGTCCGCACTAACGAAAACATCGCTTGCAAAGAAGTCTGGATCAACACTTCCGAAGCAGAAGTAATTCCCGCTGTCAGTCCCCTGTACGAACTCAGCAAGCGCGCCCTGGGAGATTTAGTCACCCTGCGGCGGCTGGACGCGCCCTGCATCGTTCGCAAACTGATTTTAGGGCCATTTAAAAGCAACTTAAACCCGATCGGCATCATGTCTCCCGACTGGGTAGCGCAGCAAGTTGTCAAACAAGCTAAAGCCGATGCCCGGAATATCATCGTGACAATTAATCCCTTGACTTTTATCGTTTTTCCAGTCAAAGAGTTTTTTGTTTCTCTCTACTTCCAAATTTTCAGCCGGAAAGCAGTCTCTTTGACAGATATAGAATTAGAGCGATCGGGCGTTGAAGTAATCACTAAGTGATATCAAATCCGGTTAAATCAACCTAATGCTTCTAGGGTTCTAGGTGAAGTACGAATGACTTGCGAAGTACGTTCGGGCTTCACCTAGTGAGGGTACAGTAAGAATTGGTATTACTTCTTTCCTACCAACTCTGCTCTCTTTAGAAGTAGTTTCAGCCTGCTTGGCCACATTTGCTTGAGATTCCAGCGATAACCAACGTATTTCAAATGATTCCAGGGGTTCAGCAAACCTGTATGAAGATTAACAAACTCTGGCTGGGATTTACCGTTACGGGCAACCACAAAATAGGGTGGTTTGATAGAAGGATCGACGTGATTGAGGGACATGTACTCAATCACGTAAGCCCAGCGGGTTTCCTGGGAAACATTAGGTGTGGTACTGTGAAGTGTCAGCGAGGAAAACAAAACAATATCCCCCGCTTCTGCTTCAATGAAGAGTGGACTGTCAGGAGTTCCATCATACACAGCATAGTTACCTTCAACTTTGTGCGGCAGCCGTTTTTTGTGACTGCCCGGTTGTAACCACAGCCCACCATTTTCGGGGGTCATTCGGGTAAGTGCAATCCACAGTTGATAGTGATTATCCTTAAGGTTGCTATAGCCATTGTCCTGATGCCAAGGAAAGGTTTCTGCTCCTGGTCCTTTGGCTACTGCCTGATCCCACCGCACCCAGAAATTTGAACCAATGAATTGTGCAAGCAGTTCCACAAGTCGGGGTTGAGAGATGAAGTTTTGGATCTTTTCACTGTATTGGAATAGCTGACTGTGAAAAGTTAAGCTTCCTTTATTCAGATTATTGTCAATGTGCTTCGGATCGGCTTCTTTAATATCCTCGATCAGTATTCTCATCTCGGCTTCTGAAAAAAAGCCCCGGAGCTTAACATATCCATCTTGATTAAACTGCTCGACTAATTTTGTCTGTCCCATCTGCTTTACCTCTTGAATCAAGTTCTCGGTTTTAAACAATGTTTGGGAGAAATTAAAGATTTAGTTAAGTTGTAACGGAGACGAAGAAGTCATAGCAACAATGACTGGCAAACTAGTAGCTTTAGAAACCCGCTTTCTGGGAGAAACCGGATTTCTATATCTAAAATTTTTTGCCTGTCAGCTTAATTACTAACCTCAGACATTTCAATGACGCGACCATCGTAATCTTTGACCAAAAAATTCAGAGGCTTTTCCCGGCGAATTTTATAACTAATGCCGCGAGTTTGTACCCTCATCAATAGCTGATCCAAACAATCGCGATCGAAACAAACGTGACGCTGGCGATTTTTTTCCCCTGCACCGGCCCCGCTAATGATGTGCAGTTGGGTATTTTTCATCAACTGATACCACAAACCCTCGGGACTCCCCAGCGTTTGAGAGGTCGTTGCCCTCCCGACATTCGGCGACAAATACAGCGGATCGATACCACTTGTGCCCAAAGTTTGCTCGTAATTGTAGTAGTAGTGCAGCGGCACTTCTGCTACTGGCAAGTTTAGCATACCTTCATAGAACTCCCTCGCTTGTCCGAGATCCGATACCATCACCGTGTGTACCTTCGGAGCACTGGTGAGAAACATCCACATCGCCCCCGCATAGGCAGCCAGCAGCATCACCATAATCCCTTGAGTCGAAAACAAGCTGTCCAGGGGCAGGGACGGCAAAAAAGAGCTCAAGTACAAAGGCCGAAGTCCAAAATCAATAAAACTAACTGCTAGAGTCATGAATTATAAGAAAGGGTAAACAACGAAATTTATCAAGATTGCAGTCGCGATCGCCCGCGAGACTTAAACTATTAGCTTAGCCATCTATGTTAGCAAAAACTAGCGGTTAAGCCCTACCCGATGAAAGTCTTTGTCTACGGCACACTCAAACCGGGGGAGTCCAACTACCTCCGCTACTGCGAAGGAAAAGTTGTGGATGCTTGCCCCGCGATCGCCCGCGGTCAACTTTTTGCGCTGCCGATCGGCTATCCTGCGATGATGGCCGGAGATGGCAAAGTCTGCGGTTTTCTCCTCTGTTTCGCAAACTCGGCTATTTTGGACGATTTAGACCGATTGGAAGACTATCATCCGCTGCGGGAACCGACACAAAACGAATATCAGCGGCAGGAAATCGAAATCTTCGATCGACACCTCAAACCTTTAGGCACGGCTTGGGCTTACTTCATGTTACCCGATCGCGTTCGTTCCCTAGGAGGCATCTGGCTGCCCGACGGCAGGTGGGAAAATAGGTTTTTCACCAAATAAAGTGGTTAATGCCGATGAGCTTAGGAAAGTGCCATTGCAGTGGGCGAAGGCGGCTCGAACCTGTAACCGTAACCCCGAATAGTTTTAATAAACTGCGATCCAGTAGCATCAACTTGAATCATTTTCTTGCGAATATGACCGATATTTACGCTAACAAGTTGCTTTTCTCCTGTGTCGTGGCAGTTCCACCCCCAGATGTTTTCGATTAGCTGTTGGCGACTCCAAGATTGACCGGAATGACTTGCCAAAAAATACAATATCTTAAATTCCAAGCCTGTTAACTTTATAATGCGATCGTTGAGTGTTGCTTCCCGACGCGCTGAATCGATCGCGAATTGATCGAATACAATACGCGATCAAGTGACAGACCTCATGCGTCTCAACACAACTTCTATACGAATTGCCAACTCGGCCAGAGCAAATGGTTTGCAGATATAGTCATCAGCGCCTGCAGAAAGGACTTTAAGTTTATCAGCTTCGTCTGTGCGGCTGCTTAATATGATCACAAAAGCATTAGTACGGCGCTGCATTTCCTGGCAGAGATGATAGCCTGTAGTATCCGGCAAATTCCAATCAAGAACTACTAGCAGTGGCTTTACTTTCTCAAACAATGCTAAAGCAGTCTCGCCATCTACGGCCGAATATACTTGATATTTATGATTTAAAAAGCGATGAATTAAATTGCGGATGGATGGGTCATCATCCACAACTAAAATCTTGGCAGTATTATCAGTAATCATCACCAAAAAGCTCCTTTCTGTTGTCAATGGAAAGCTGGCACTTTCAGAAGTGCCTTAGTCAAGAGTAAAGCCCAGGTCGTTCCAAATAATTGGCAATTCTTCAATCAACTTGGCTTGGAGGTCAAAAGGCTCTCCCATATCCCAAATGTTGACTTCTAGGCGTTCGTTAAATACGGTTATTTCAAGGTTGATCGGAGTTTCTAAGGGCAGATTTTTGTGGGCGTGGCGAACAGCATTCGTAAACCCTTCGATCGTAGCAAGTTTGCACTGCTGCAAAACTGCTTCGGGAATGCGTAGATAGTCTAAAAAAACTGCTCGACCCACCATAAAACTTGAGCAACACTCTTGAGGTCAGTATTTAGTTGAAGGTTAATTGTTTTAATTTGCTGGTGACAACTTCTATGGAATGAACCAATTCGTTGTTTGTGAAACGGCAAATTAAAGGCATTCAAAACATGAATTGCCTGTTTAAAATAACCAAGCTGAGTGGTAGGTTGGTTTGGCATTAGATCAAGCTGAAAATATTTCACAATTAACAGACAGTTTCGCCCCTCAGAAGTGCGGGTATAACTTAGCTCATCTGCAATTTTGCTAATTAGTTTTATACCTATCCCACCTGACGGTATTTCCTCTGCATTATTTCTCATGTTTCCCTCCTTTGTCATCATTTAATGGGTGTTGTTCGCCTACAAAAAAGAGTGGCATTCTGAACAATAAATTTTGCATGATTTATGCCTGACTTTTGCCGTAGGTCGTGCAGTTGTTGTCAGGATCATTTTCTCTTTGTTGCTGGGGTCTTGACAAACTCAGTTTGCGATCGCTAAACTGAGCGAAAACAGACATTGACAATTAGAGAAGTAAATTATATAATGACGACCCTCAAAGCCTCTGAGGAGGGATTAGTAAAAATTAGGCAAGCTAGAAGAGAAAGGGGCTCGACTATAGAAGACCCCAAATGGTTAGTAGAAGCTAGTCAAACATTAGAACCCGATCGAACTTGGACAGAAGCCGGGCCCTATGCCGATGGCCTGTCGCTGCCAACTTGGAGGCGTTTTTTACGAGGACAAGAACCTATTAAAGCCAATGCTTTCAAGGCTTTCTGCACCGTTTTGCAGTTGAATTGGGAAGAAATTGTCGATCGTCCTCCACCAGAAAATCCGCAGCCACGGAATTTAGACATTGATTCCTTAGTGCAAGAAATACGGCAAAAATGCCACACCAAAATCCAACAGCTTTACAGCAAAATGCAACTGTTGGATATTGCACAGCCTGTTGATGTCAGCAACCTGTACGTTGAAGTCAACATTTTGGAGGAAATTACCAGTTGGCAGCCGGGAGAAATTCGCGATTTACTCAGAGACTTCAACCCAGATGCGGATAACTTTAACCGCTTGGGATTAGGTAAAGTATGCCAGAAACGAGTGCCAGGATTGGATGCGGTGAAATCTCACTCTAAATTGATGGTACTCGGCAAACCTGGTTCCGGTAAAACAACTTTTTTGAAACACATCGCCATTCAGTGCGATCGCGCAAAATTTGAAGCCAACAAAATACCGATTTTTATCCCTCTGAAAACCTTTGCTGAAATCCCTAATCTTGACTTATTAGAATATATCAGCGACGAATTTGCCAGTTGCGGAGTAGAAGGGCGCTCGCAAACAGAATTCATACTCAGTCAAGGCAGAGGTTTGATTTTATTGGACGGCTTAGACGAAGTGCCAGAATCTGATAGCGATGCAGTCGTCAGACAGATTCGTCAGTTTGTCCAAAAGTATTACAACAATCAGTTTATTATTACCTGTCGAATTGCCGCTGCTAAGTACCGATTTCACGACGAAGCCTTTACCTGTGTTGAGGTAGCGGATTTTACTTGCGATCAAACCGCTGCCTTTGCGAGCAATTGGTTTGTCGCTTTTTCCCAGAATATGGAGGCAGGGAAAGCTTTAGCATCTCAATTTGTAGAGAAGCTGAAACTGCAAAAAAATCAGCAAATCAGAGAACTGGCAGTAACGCCAATTTTGCTTAATCTGACTTGTTTAGTATTCCAAGCCAAAGCTGATTTTCCATCCAACCGAGCCAAGTTGTATGAGGAAGGAATGGAAATTATGCTCAGAAAATGGGATGAAACCAGAGGCATTCAACGGGATGAAGTTTATCGAGATTTGAATTTTTCCCGCAAACAACATTTACTTGCTTTTGTGGCAGCTATTACTTTTGAGCATGGCGATTATTTTTTTGAAAAAAATACTGTTCAGCAATTGATTGCCGACTATCTGGCTAACTTACCCGATGCCACAACTGACCGCGTTCAGTTAGAAATGGATAGTGAGGTTGTCCTGAAGGCGATCGAGGCACAACATGGATTATTAGTGGAGAGGGCAAGAGGGATTTATTCGTTTTCTCATCTAACATTTCAAGAGTATTTGACTGCTACAGAAATAGTTCATAATTCCGCTCCACAAGCTTTGGGAAAACTGGTCAGTCACCTGACAGAGAAGCGTTGGCGAGAAGTTTTGTTGTTAGCAGTTGGGATGTTGCAAAAAGCTGATGACTTGTTGCTGTTAATCAAACAGCAAGTTGATGGGCTGATCGCTAAGGATGAGCAGTTACAGCAATTCCTACTGTGGGTCAACCAAAAATCCCTTTCTGTTGATTTTCCGTACAAACCTGCGGCAGTAAGATTCTTTTACTTTTCCCTTCTTCCATGCCTTAAGCTTGCTCTTAATCGTCACCCTGAACGTTTCCTTGACCCAGCCCTTTACCTTGCCGTTAAACATACCTTTGACCCTGCTGTTGAATTTACCCTTGACCTTGTTCTTGACCTTGCCATTTTGCCTGTACTCGACGGTGCTATTGACCCAGCCCTTAGTCTTGCCCACGACATTCTTCTTGTCCCTCTTGTTGAACCTGAACTGATGCAAGCACTGCAAAAACTTAAGAAACAACTCCCTCACCCTGATGGTGACAAGGAAATATTTAGGGAATGGTGGCAAGCTAACGGACAAGTTTGGACTAGGGAATTAAGACAAATCATAATTTCCTATCGCAATATAGGTCACGATTGGCAATTTAGCAAACAGCAGAAGTCCTTGCTGAGGAAGTATTACGATGCTAATAAATTGCTGGTATATTGCCTCAATAGCGGTTGTAATGTATCTCCTGCTGTGCGGCAGGAAATTGAGGAGACATTGCTGTTGCCGATCGCCAATATCCAAAAAACACGTGACAAGTGCGATCGCCCGCTCTAATTCCACTCGCTACCTACTCCGATATTAAGATGCGATCACCCCACAATAAGTCATTCCAAGCCAGGAAAATGTCAAAGGATATATCCACCTTGAAAAACTGGGACAAACAGCAAAAAGCCCCCTTTTCTAGGGAGCTTAGCAACTTCATTTATGCTCCAAACAGAAATCCTACTGCGCCTTTGGCAAGGACTTTTGAGGGGTTGCTACATCAACTTTGGGAATATCCATGATCGGTGCATTCACCCCAAGCATCAAATCGTTGGGATTAACCATCTCCACCAGAGGCTCGTTTAAAGCCATAATCAAACCGTCAGATTCAGCAGGAACGGGCGATTGAGCAAACTGGGGAGCAAACAATTGGCGGCCGCCACCGACACCAGACACCACCGCAATCAACAAAGCTGCGATTGCACCTCCACCCAGAATCCAAGTTTGTTTGGGCTTGCGTTCCACCCGCTGCAAAACCTTCGTCGCCAACTCCTCGGCAGATTGTTCTGCAGGAGGCACCGGCATTGCCTGAAAACTCTGCTGCATCATCAGCAGTCGCGAGTACAAACGCTTCGTAGTGGGGTCATTTGTCAGCCACTCCTCAACTTGCCGGCGTTCTGTCGCCGTCACTTCACCGTCGAGGTAGGCACTTAGCAATTCAAAGCGATCGCGCATCATAGTAGTTACATTGCCCTGGGCATAATTGTTGTTAACTTGAGTTTCAGCGAGTGAATCCCCCACACCCTGCAGATTCTGATTTTTATCGGATTCAAAGTTACCATTCATAATTTCCGACTTGCTCTAATTGGGGAATCACGCACTCGCTATTAGAATGATTTACTGCTTATTTATATTTTAAAATAGAAGTTTTGATGTCACAGCAAACCTCACCAAATCTTCTTAACCCGCCTCTGAAATTACTCTTGCTAATTACCATCGAGATATTTTTGCAATTCCAACTGCAATCTTTGGCGAGCTCTAGCAATTCTCGACTTGACAGTTCCCAGAGAAACTCCGGTCATTTCGGCTATTTCCTCATAGGCTAAACCTTCTATTTCTCTTAAAACAATGGTCGTGCGGAATACTTCCGGCAAATCTGCGATCGCCACCCGCAACTGGTCGTAAAATTCTCTAGTCGTCAAATCTTCATCAGGCCCCGGACTGTCTGCCGGAATTTCCCAATCAACCTCGCCATCTTCCAGAGTACGGGGTACGTCCAGCGACAGCGGAGTTCGCACCCGTTTGCGCTTCCGCAACTCATCGTAAAACAAATTAGTGGCGATGCGGCTCAGCCAGCCCCGAAATTTAACAGGCTCTTGCAAACGGTTAATATTGCGGTAGACCCGAATCCACACTTCCTGAGCCAGGTCTGCTCGGTCTTGCCAGTCAGGGGCCAAGTGATAGAGAACCCTGTCTACGTGGGACTGATACCGCTTCAACAGTTCTGAAAAGGCCGTGGTCTCAGGTCGATTTCCTTCCTGACACCGCAACACCAAGTCATAATTAGAGAGTTTTTCGGCTGGCAATTGCACTCTTTGAACGGTCGCCACAACCGCAGACCAGGACACGGAAATAAAGTCGCTCATCGGTGGAATTGGCTCATCGAACATTCCACACTTTTTGACGTTAGGGGATCGTAACAAGTTCCCCTCTGCAATCTCAAATCTCAAATCTCAAATCTTAAATCCCTTGACTAATGCCCGACAACCTCGCACGCTCCAATACTAACCCAACTGCTAGAACCGTCAGCCCAATGTTCCTTTTTCCAAATCGGTACATTGTGTTTGAGCGTATCTATGGCGTACTGGCAAGCTGCAAAGGCTGAGTCCCGGTGGGGACAGCCAACAGCCACCAGTACGCTGATTTCGCCCACCTGCAAGTGTCCGACGCGGTGGTGAATGGCGACCCGATTGACATCGGCCCACTGGCGGCGGATTTCAGTAGCGATTTGCTGGAATACTCGCACTGCCATCGGTTCGTAGGCTTGATATTCTAGGGAAACTACAGCTTGACCGTCAGTTTGGTTGCGGACTGTACCGCTCATCATTACCACGGCTCCGTTCGCGGGGTCATCTGCCAAAGCGTATATTTCCTCTACAGACAACGGCGCTAAGGTAATGGCGAAGCTGTCTGATGCATGGCGTTGAGGAATTGTGCCGATCGAAAGTGTAGCGAAGGAGTTCATTGCGAAAGAAGTGGTGCTGGAGAAGTTAATTGATCTTGACACAAATCAAGTCGCGATGGATTTGTCTTGCATTCTTGTCGGGGACTTAGGGCGACTAATCTTGAGACCCATCTTGTAGCACGGCCGAGGGCCCGGCGCCATCGCCCCGAACTTCTGCACGAGTGCGATCGGCTACACTATGACTGACCCGAAGCAAATTAAGATTGTGCTTGAAGACGAGCCGGATGCTTGTTCGATCGAATTAACTGCCCATCTTGCTGTAGCAATTCAATAAATAAGTACCAAAATAAGTAGTGTCATTCGCAACTCAGTACAAGCAATTCCCAACCCCAATCGATAACTTCGTTCCCTTTTTAATGACACAGTTAAGTTTAATTCTGCCCGGAGTTCTGATCCGCGTCGGCAAAATTTTTAGCAGCAGATGTAAACTTTATTTATTTTTTTGTTCCGGAAAGCTACATAAATGACATGATATACCTGTGCAGGGTTCAGGAACATTAGCCAATACTCGGCAACAGCAAGACCTTAACGCCCTTTTGTGGATTTTATGAAACATAAGTTAATAATTTGGGCTGTTAATTGAGGTTTTGACCTGAGTCTGCACCAAGAAAGGTTAACAACAATCACGAGGAAACTATGGAAGCACTAGCATTGAGCCACTCTTTTGTTGCTTATGAATCTCCAGAGTCCGAACTCCAAGTCAAGTCGTTAGACCAACTGGGCTTGAAAATTCCTAATTCTGCATGGATAGGCGTTGCAGGTATGGCAGTAGCTCTATCTGTTCTGAGTGTCGGTGGCGAAGCCCAGGCCGCAGGTTGCTACAAACGCTGTGGCCATCGCGCCCATCACGGCCATCACAACTACGCCAAAGTTGTTACGAATGGCGGCCGACTGAATATCCGCAACCGCCCCGATAGCTGTTCTCATGTAATCGGCAAGTTATATTATGGCGATCACGTCAAATTGACTGGTCGTTACAAAAACGGCTGGGCCCAACTCAAAGGCGGTGGCTGGGTGTCTGCGTCCTGGATCTCCTAACTCTTAACTAGAGCACTTTACATTTCTAGAAAGAGTTTTAATCGTTACCCGGCCATACTGGGTAACGATTATTTTAAAGAGGCGATCGATCCTGAAAATAATCGAATATCCGAAATTCATGACTAACAACTAACAGCCTAAACTTTACCGCCGCCGATTAGATAAAGTAATGCCATCCGCACCGCCACGCCGCTGGTAACTTGCTGAGAAATCAGGCTAAACTGGGCATCGTCCATCAAATCCGAACTAATTTCCACGCCGCGGTTAACTGGACCAGGGTGCAACACCTTCACATCCGGCTTGCAAAGTTTCAGCCGATCGCGCGTAATCCCGTACAAAGAATGGTACTCTCGTAAACTCGGCAGCAAATGGTCGCTCATCCGTTCCTTTTGCAGCCGCAAAGTCATCACAAAATCAGCATCGGCCAAAGCCGGTTCAAGCTGCCAATGCAAAAATAATTTGCCTTCCCTACCATCGCCACACTCAGCAAACAACAGCGGTAGCAAAGTTGGCGGCCCGGCCAAATGAACCTCTGCCCCAGAAGCCGTTAGACTCCAAATATTAGACCTAGCCACCCGCGAATGTAAGATATCCCCCACCACAGCAATTTTTTTACCCGCTAAAAGTTCCAGCCGCGGACGTTCGGTATCTAACAGAGCACAAATAGTAAATAAGTCTAGCAAACCTTGCGATGGGTGTTCGTGCTGGCCGTCTCCAGCATTGAGAACGCTGACTCTCGAACCCAAGCGATCCATTTCCGAAGCAATCGTGCTCGGAACTCCAGCTTGTTCGTGCCGGATTACCATCAAATCCGTTCCCATCGCCAGATAAGTCTTAGCCGTATCCAGAATAGTCTCCCCCTTCGTTAGAGAAGAACTTCCAGGGGTAAAATTCAGCGTATCCGCTGACAGCCGCTTCGCCGCCAACTCAAAACTATTGCGAGTCCGGGTAGAAGGTTCAAAAAACAAATTCGCGACCACTTGACCCTGCAGGGCCGGCACTTTCTTCGTGCGGCGGCCGAGCACATCCCGAAAACTGGCTGCAGTTTGCAGCACCGTATCGTATTCGTCCGAGGTAAAATCAGCCAGAGTGAGAATGTGTCGCCTTGTCCAAGTCATACAATTTTAGATTTGAGATTTGAGATTTGAGATTTGAGATTGACTCAATCAGGACGGACGATGGGTTTGGAACTTGCTTGTACGCCCGGTCTGCTGTCGCCTTTGAATGTTCGATCGACATTTAGGGGTGGCGATCAACAGTATCCAACAATTTTTGATCGCTTTTGCGGTGAGTAGAGCTATAATCAGTTTATGTAGTTCACATCCCACTCTCACAGCGAACCCAGCGTCGAAGGTGAAACAGGTGTGGTTTACCCGCAGGAAAGCGGAAATTACGCTGTAGCAGCGAAAGCGCAGTAGTTGCAGTTTCTCCTACGCAAACTCAGCCTTTTCCAGAACAAGCCGAGCGCAGCCCTTGCATATGCTACTATGTGGAAACAATTGAGGCGGCAAACCTTCCACTGCCGATCGACAGCATACAGTGCGACATTTCACAGATGATTAATTCTTTGAAGTCGGTCTTGACTATTCAGTCTTGCTTATAGGGCCTTGTCAAAACGAACAGTGTTGAGATACAAGTTGAATATGTAGCTTCCCGACTAAAATCTACACGTATCTTGGCTAAACTGTTCTTGGCGAAACTGCGATAAAGAGTGTGCGCTGGGAAGTGGTAATTACACAAGATTTAAACAATTCAAGAGGTATTATGAGCCAGAAGGTGATACAGCCGATGGTTAAGTTCCAGCGTCAGGTGCATTCTCTCGTCACGTCTGACATTATCAAGCCCACAGACAGTATTTGGAAAATTGCTCTGCTTTACGGCGACGAATGGCCGTACTGGAAACAGCAATTGCTAGAGTTTGATTTTTCTATGCAAGACCCCGTGAGCGAGTTGATAGCTGTAGAAGCTTGGGACGAAGAATAACAGAGGAGACGGAGGACTGGGGTGTCGGAGAGAAAATTCGAGGCGATGGGGTAAATTTTCTTTCATAAATTTCCGTTGCTAAATTCTTCCCTCTTCCCTCTTCCCTTTGCCCTCTTCCTAATAAATTCTGACTTTTGGCTTTTGAGTTTTGACTTCTGACTTTTGTTACAGGGAACCGGCTAAAGCTCGAGCTAATTGTTGAGCAGTTTGAAAGCGATCCCCAGGCTTAGCTGCCGTGGTTCGCAAAATGGTGTCCCGCAGCTTGGGGGCGATCGTCGGAATATTTTCGAGCTTAAAGCCGTAACCTCCAGCTATTTTCCCGTAAAAGTTTTGAGGGCTTTGGGCCGTCAGCAAAAAAATCAAAGTAGGCCCAATAGCATATAAATCCGACTGAGGTAGAGGCTGTCCCCGGTCTTGTTCTGGTGCGGTGTAACCTTCAACGCCGATGCGAGTCCCTGGTGGAGTGCCGATTTCTTTAACGGCTCCAAAATCCAGCACTGTAATGCAATTGTCGCGGTGGCGCACCAGCAAATTAGCAGGTTTAATATCCCGGTGGACGATCGGGGGTTTTTGAGAGTGAATGTAGTCCAAAACCTCACAGGTTTGGATCATCCACTCTATTGCTTGTTGGGGAGCAACAGGCCCGCGGTTGTAGATGCGTTTTTCTAAATCCTCGCCGTGGAGCATTTCCATCACCAAGTATTTTTTCCCCCCTTCCACAAAAAAGTCAAAAAACTGAGGAATTCCCGGATGGTGGAGGGCCTTGAGAGTTTTAGCTTCACGTTCAAACAGTTCTTGAGCTTTGACTATTTGAGCCATGTCAGCATTCATTTCCTTGAGAACTACCAGAGAAGCTGCGGGGGAACTTCCGGGTTGTTGAGCTTTGGCTTTATCTCGATCCCAGGCTAAAGTCGTTGTCCCCATACCGCCTTGGCCCAAAGTTCGCAGCACTTGGTAGTGGCGCACCGTGCGATCGACTTTAATCGGTTCGCCGCAGTGGATGCAGAATAAATTCCCCGGCGGGTTTCCCGCGTGGGTACACCTCGGTGCCACGAGATTGACGGTGGAGTTCGCCTCAATCTTGCCGCCGACTTCAATAGTAATAGCTTGGAAATGCAGAATTGGGCCGCCCCGCGCCAACTGGATCAGGGCACCATCGGATATCCAACCCTGAGACATCAGAATACCGTTAACCAAAGTCCCATTTGTCCCGGAATTGACTAAATACCACTGACTCGACGTGACGCTATTAACTCTTTGCAATTCCAGATGCTGCCTCGACACTAGAGCATTGGGGATCACAACGTGATTTTCAGGAGAGCGGCCGATGCGAATAATGGATTCGCTCTCGAAACTCCACTGTTGCAGGGGGGTCTGTTTTTCTGGATCTAAAAGAGTCAGCAGCATTTTCGATTGATGTGGTTGAACTCCCTGATTTGGCAGTGAGAGTTGGCGGGAATTTACAAATTTGGGGCGTAGGGCTTTGAAAAATTAGAAATTAAAAATTACTTATGAGCTTCACAGGTTAGTTTCACGAAAACTTTATAATATCCTGATTATGATTAAAGATTTCATAAACAATTAAGTTATAAATAGTTTTTTGCGAACAATTATCCAGAAATTTTCTGAAGGCTCGATCGCTCCTTAAAACACAGTCTATCAATTGAAAAATTGCAACAACAAAAACTAGGTAAACAATCGCTAAACTTTTACGTAAATTTGATGTAGCAGCAGATGGTGATGTCAGCCCCACATATATATGTAGAGCTGACACTTCCCACGTTGCCCCGATAGCGATCGAGTATAAAACAGATTTCGCATTAGCCAGCCTGCAGACTCACTTCATTTTAGTTGATTTTTTTTCATTAGACCAACTATTTTTGTAAGTGAAAGCTCTTTCAACTATGATGAATCCACTTACTCTCAAGCAACTTTTTCCGGTAGATTCCCTGAACAGAGTCTCAAAATTAAAGCTACGGATAAATGGTTGGTACTCTACAGCTTGTCTGCAATAGTATGGGTCTGTAATCAGTTTTTTATCACTCAAACCGAAGCTGTTTTAACACCGGATACCTAAGAACAGAGCGAGCAGTAAAGCCTTGCCCGGAAACGGCAGAAGCTGTTTTTTTTCTCTGCAAGAATTGCAGGTTTAACCCAGGCCGTCACAGGGGGAAGGCGCCACCGTTGAAAAAGTTGGCAGCATCCAAATTCTAAAATCGAAATGCGCCTACCTGCGCCCGAATGATAATTGCCGTGATATTGTCGTGACCGTTGCGTTTGTTACCCAGTTCAATCAACTGGGTAACTCCCTGGTCGAGATCAGCTTGGGGATTGAACAGGGGTTCGAGAGTGTTCTGCCAGTGACTTTCCAACAAATCATTATCTGTCAGACCGTCGGAAGCCAAAATTAATAAGGTATCTTCGCACAAGTCTAAAAACTGCACGTCAGGCTTGAGAAAATTACTGTCTCGCGGGCCGAGGGCTTGAGTTAGTTGATAGGCGTCGGGACGAGCATAAGCAGTTTCCGGGTCAACTCCGCGCTTAATTTCGCGCTGCCCGACTTCGTGGTCTGAGGTGATTTTTTCTAGGGTTTGTCCCTTTCTCAGTCGGTAGAGGCGGCTGTCGCCGACGTGGGCAACGGCGAAGTGGGTGTCTTGAACTAAGACTGCGACTAGAGTTGTGCCCATGCGGGCGCTGCCGGAGCGTCCGTCCTTTTGATTGATTTCAAAGATGGCTTTGTTGGCTAGCAGGACTCCCTCGCGGATGGTGTCTGCCGGAGGTAGTTGATTTTCCCAACGGGTTTGAAAGAATTCTCTGAGAGTTTCAGCCGCTAGTTGACTGGCTACTTCTCCGCTGTCGTGTCCGCCCATGCCGTCGCAGAGAATGTAAAGCCCTTTGGTTTGAAAAATCCGACCGAAGGAGCTTTCTAGTTTGTTGAGCTGAGTCCAGATGCTGAAGAAGTCTTCGTTGTGGTCGCGCGTGCGGCCAACATCGGTGAGACCTGCGTCTTCTAAGCTGTAAATCTGGAGTGGCATGGGCTGGGTTAAGACCTCGCCCACCTCGGGGGGCGACTCGTCGGGGCTGCGGTAATGCCTGCGTGTCGGGGTTGAGCTTGGTGAAGGTGCGGGTTGGAGTTCGAGGGGAACTGTTTCTAGGCGCGATCGCAATTCTTCTATTGTGTTAATCTCGCCTCTGTACATTTGTTGCAGCAGTTCGAGCAAGGCGCCAAACTGAGTGCGATGATCGGACTGGCTAAATATCACCTGCCACAATTGCCCTAAATCTACCAGTTGCAGGTTTGATCCGGCGGGTTCGGGATAGAGGTATTGCAGCCGCAAAGAAGCTAAGGAAAAGGAAGAGTCGGGGTTGACTCGCAAATTTGTCAGTTCCAACAAGCTTTGCCGACAGCGCCAGGGTTCTAGGGCAGCCCAGAGTTCTGTCATTTCGTGCAGCCAGTATAAAATTTGCTGGGTGGAAGTTTCCGGTTGACTCCACCGTTCTACCAGCAGCGGCCATTGGGAACAGTCTTCTAGCAGCAGGACTGCCTGTTCGTTGTCTGACCAGCTATCGTGAATGACTGGCAGGTTTTGAGAGAATTGCCACCGGAGTGCCAGATAAGGTTCAGCTATGCCTTGGCAAAGCTCTGCTAAGGCGGGATTGGTTGAATTTTCTCCGCCTTTGATTGCTGCGGTATAGGGGGATGTTCGTCTGGCGACGCTGGCAGAGTTGGCTGCTAGCATGGCTTTGAGGGGTGACATTTCTAGCGGCTGACAGTCCAATACTGTTACTTCTACTGTGTCTGAGCGTTTTCTCGGCGGCACGGTTTCTAGGAGTTGGTAGCGCTGCTGAGTGTCTAAATAAGCTCCGGCTGGCTGGGAAGGGATTAAATATTGTGAATTGGGGATGGGGACTTCTGGAGATGGAGGGGAGGTGTCAGCTATGTTTGGGCTGTGGGGGTTCTCGGTTGCTTCCTGGATTTGTTTAGGCTTTGGTGCGGTTGTAAAATTCTGCTCAGATGGGGTGATTTCGTGCTCTGGTGCTGTAGTAGAGCTTTTTTCTTTTGTTTGAAAGGATGCTGGTGCGATCGCCCCCACGGCTACCACAGCGTCTATTTCTGCGCTGCTGAATTCGGCGACTTCGGTCTGTGGAGAAGTTGGTTCGACTGCTGTTTGGGGTTCGGCTGGGGTGGTAATTTCTGTTTTAATGGCGTCTGTGATTGCTTCAGGAGAGTTTTGGCGCGATGCGGTTTCTGGAACTATGTCTGGTGTTTGGGGAAATTCGGCTGGGGGTAGGGTTGACTCGTGTGGTTCGACTGCTGGAAAATTCGATCGACCGCAGATAATGGCCCGCCACACTTGACCTGTTGCGACGCCACAATTCTGACATAATGCGGCGCTAAAAGCGACTTGGGCACCGCATTCCTGGCAAGGTTTGTAAATTAGGGAATTTCCGCACTGTTGACAAAACTTGTTTGGATTGGGATTTTCAAATTGGCAGCGGGGACACAGAAGCATAGGGGTTTTAAATGGGAGATGGGCGAGCGAGTTTGGCGGTGGGGAGTTTTGGGTTTTGGGCTGTGAGTTAGGAGTTATGAGTTTTGGGCCTGACTCGCAACGGATAACTCGCATTGCCCTATGCCTTATTTTATCGGGATGAATTCAGAACTAAGATATTTCTTAGAACTGAGATGTGGCCGCCGTGTCAGGAATAGACCTCTTAAGCCAGACCCACAAAAATTTCTCTCGCTTCAGGGGACCAAAAGCCAGCCCCACCAGTGGTAACAGCGTGTGTAACCCATAAGCAAAGTTATCTTATGAGTGGAACGGGCCGGAGATTCCGTTCTTAACAATGGTGCAATATCTCAGTTAGAAGGGAATTGCTATAGAATCTTCTTGGAAAACGGTTTCTCGCGCGATCGACACAATGGTCGAAAGGGGTACTTCACAGAAATATTTCCGCCGGAATTGTTCTTCGGAGACGGCTGCTAAGAATTGCGCTGCACAACGGGCAGCAATCGGGGAATTTGGCACTGAGAATTGAAGGGATTGGCTATCTAATAAGGGTTTGGGGATTTGATCGGGCGCGTCTTGACGCTGTGCGGTTTCGGGTTGTCTGGTGATGTGGAAAGCTCGATCGCGATAATAGATTTGGAAACCGAGATATGTTAGGGTTTTGAACCCTAGTTGCAGCGATGTGTCGCTGATGCCAAGTTTTTGGCGGAGTTGTTGTCTGGTGACGGGTTTGTTGGTGCGGCTGAGGTATTTGGCGATGCCGATTAGCTGTTGGCAGATTTGCTGTGGGGGTACGAGTGGAGGTAAAGTATAGGCGATCGCGAGTTTTTTCTGAGTGTACTGTGCTTGCCGAAACCAGATCCGCAGTTCGTCCCAGCTTGCGGGGCATTCTTTGAGGACGATCGAGTTTTCGCGATCGACCATTTCGGAATTGTAAACTAGATTGTCGATCGGCATTTGAGATTCTAAGTTTGTGCTGGCTGCTAACAACTCTTCATGATTATTTCTATTGCGCCAGTCTACGATCCAATCTATTTTAGTCGGGGAATTGATTTGATTGTCTTCCGTGCGTTCTTGCACTGCTACGAGGCGCACTTCATACCGCGATTTGTAAGTATTAAAATCGAGTTCAACGGTGACATCGCAGCGGCCTTGCGGAACTTCGTTTTGATTGTGTCCCCACCAAATGCCGGGAAATCCCATATCGGTAGATTCATCCCTAATTGTAAATTCTGTTTTAATATATTCTACTTTTTGCCCTTTCAAATCCTTAATTTTTTGATTCCAGAGATTTTCAAACCAGCAGTTTTCAATCAGCAATTTGGGTGCGGGGTTGCCCATACCGCAGGGTTCGAGCAATTTTAGTTCTTGAAATAAGTCTTTGCCTAATTCGGAGACAGTAATTTTTAGGTCGGCTTGAACGGGGGCGGCTGTTAAACTATCTGTGCTGTATTGTTGTCGCAGTTGCTGATTTACCGCATCGGTAAATAGGGGGATATTTTCAACGGGGAGACTCAATCCGGCGGCGAAAGGATGACCGCCAAATCTGTGCAATAAATGCGCTTGGTCTTTGACTAATTGGTAAAGGTCGATTTGATTGGCGGAACGCGCGGAACCCCTGGCAATGTTGGATTGGGAAAGTGTTGGTGATTCTGAATCTAAGAAGGAGGTAAATTGCATTTCTGGGGAATTTTCATTAATTTTTTCGCTTCCTTCTGTGCTGAATAAAATCACGGGGCGGCCGTATTCTTGGGCGATTTGTCCTGCTACTAATCCTAATACTCCTACGGGCCATTGGGGGTCGCTGAGGACGATGACGCTAGTAGTTGAGAGGTCGAGTTTGGCTAGTTTGTTGGCGGCATCTTTGGCAACATCTTTTTGTAAAGATTTACGTCGGGAGTTGGCAATTTCGGTTAAATTTGCTAGTTCATCACAGCGTTTTTTGTCGCGGCTGGTGAGGAGTTCTACGCAGAAGCTGGCGTCGCCTTGAATGCGGCTGACGGCGTTGATTCGGGGGCCGAGGCCGAAGGAAATGTCGGTTGGGCGATCGCCCGATCTTTTGCACAGTTCGAGCAATTTTGCAACTCCTGGGCGGGTGGGATTTGCGATTTGTTTTTGCAGTTGTTGGATGCCGATTTGTGCTAGGTAGCGGCTGTCTCCTGTAAGTTGGACTAAATCGGCAATTAAGCCGATCGCTACTAATTCTAATAAATCTGTGAGCGGGCGCTGCGGAATATCGGGTAATGTGTGATATAGTGCTTCAACTAATTTGTAAGCTACTCCAACTCCTGAAAGGTTAAATAGTTGGTGGTTTGGGGGAAAGTAGCGGGGATTGATAATGGCTGTAGCTGGCGGGCGATCGTCTGGTAATGTATGATGGTCGGTGATAATTGTATCGATGTTTAAGGTGGTGGCATATTCGATTTCGGCGATGTTGGTACTGCCAGTATCGCAGGTAATAATTAAGCTAATTCCAGATTTTGCTAAGGCATCTATTCCCGCAATATTGAGTCCGTGAGATTCGGTTAAGCGGTTGGGAATGTAATAAATTAGTTGGTCATTTTGAGCAAAAAATTCTCCCATTCCGTCCCAAAGTACGGAGGTTGAGGTAATGCCGTCGGCGTCGAAGTCTCCCCAAATTGCTACTTTTTCGCCGCTGTTTCGTGCTTGCTGGATTCTTTCTATCGCCCAGTTCATTTCTAGTCCGAATTCAAAGGGGCTTGCTGGTTGGTAAAGTTGGGGATTTAAGAAACCGGGTATTTGTTCGGGGTTTTGAATTCCTCTATACCAAAGAAGTGCAGCGGCATAGTTTCCGGGGAGTTCGGGTGCGTGGTTTCTGACAGCTTGGATCAGCCAAGCTGGGGGTTGGGATAGGGGTTGAGTTGGCAAATTTTGAAGTAGTTCTGTCATAAGTTATTTCATTAATTCCTGTAGGGGCGGGTTCACCAACAATCTTTTATTCACATTCACAATATCTATAAACCCGCCCCCACCGGGGACTAATAGTTGGCATAGTAAAAGATTTGAATTAAATAGACATTTCCTCAATGATAGCAAGATTTGGCAGCCAATCTGTGGGAGTTTCTGCGGAAAGATTGGGTGAGGAAGCTGTGTTGTCTGTTGTGCGGTTGCAGCGAGTGGCGAATTGACAGGAATCGCACAAATTGGAACTCATTTCTACTTGGGGTAAGAATTCGCCGTCTTCGGTATAGCGCTGTCGCCACTCGGTTAGCTGCTGCAATAGGTGGGTTAAATCTTGTTTTGTGCGATCGTGTTCTGTTTGGTTGTAATAAAATGTGAGTTTTTGCGGCGGTTCTTCTCCTTGCAATTGTACGAACCAGTATGTCATGGAAACTTGTTCGGGAGAATAGTCGCTGGTTTCTACTAAGACGTATAAATAGAGGCGAGTTTGCCAACTTTCGGCTATCCATTTTGATTTTTGAGGGCGGGGATAGGTTTTCCAGTCGAGAATTTGGGCGGCGTTTGGTTCGGCTATTAGCAAGTCATAGATAACGGTGAATAGGTAGTCTTGGAAAATTAGGGTGCGGGGGTGTTCGGCTTGGCGGAAAACTCGATCGCTATTTTCTGAATTAGCGAAAAGTTCGGGTGCGGTGTTGATAAATGCTGCCACGCAGCGTCCCAGTTCGGGGTCTTGTTGGATGATAAATTCAATGGGAAGTCCGAGTTCTCGCTGCTGCATTAATAGGTGAAAGTGGCTTCCCCATGTGAGTTTTTCTTTGTGTTCTGGGGATGCGGTGGTGGCGAGGAGTTCTAGGTAGCTATGTTGGAATTTGCGGGGGCATTCTTCGAGGATTTTGAGTTGCGTTTGGGATAGTCGGAGCATTTTTTTATGATTTTAGATTTTATATTTTTTATGATTGTAAGTATAGATCTTTTTTTTACCGCAGATGGACGGAGATAAACGCAGATAAATTAGGGCGATCGCGTTTTTGGAGGAGAGTGCGATCGCCCTTTTTTCAAAGTGCGATCCCCCGTTCAGATATATTTAAAGCTAATTAATCTTCCCCTAACTCTGAAAACAATAATTCCAAGTCTCGATCGCCCCGCAGCACGCGAGCAATATCAATCCCGTCCGATCTCGGGTAATAAAAAATTAAATAATCCCTAACAATAAATCCGCGCAAGTTGGGGGATAACGTCTCATAGCGTTTGCCCATATTGGGAAATTCGGCGACAAGTTTACATTTTTGACGAATTGCATCAAAAAGCTCGCTTGCTGTCCTAGGATTATTTCGACTAATATAATCGCAAATCTCATTCAAATCTCGGACAGATTCATCTGAAAATGTATAACTGTTCATTAGCTTTCCTTGTGACTAGACAGTTGTTTAACGTCCAAAATCCGTTCAAATAGGTATTTGTATACTTTGCAGTAGACATAACCCCGATAGAGGTTTTTTTATCTAGCGACCTCTGTCCAGTTATTAGTATGCGGGAAAGGGAAAGAGAATACACTTAACTAGTCTAAATATTTAGACTAGTAATTTTACACAAAGAGCTGAAACAACGAGGTTACGTCGATCGCCCACTTCAGATCGCCCGTACAAATAAAAAACCCCTGATGCAATCTCTGCTTTAGGGGTTTTGTTTTGAGGCATCAATGTTAATACTTAATCAGGTATAGATACCGGACAGAGCGGAAAACTAGGGTCGCAGTCAAGGAGTGTCATGACTCAAATAATGCTAGTCAGTTAAGACGATAGCCGGTCAGCACAGCTTGCTTGATTGCTCTTACAAGCGAGCGTCCCTTTAGGGCTGGGTTACTGACACTCCTGACTGTTGTATTTTATCGATATTTTCTTGAAGTCTGGCAAACACAAGTTCTCCGTCTGTCACTTGTCCCTCAGCAATTTGTGCAGTTCCAACTGCTATTTTCTGGCGCAGCTCTTCGATGCGTTGTTCTCGTTGTTTTAAAAGTAAGATCGCTTCTCCAATTAGTTCTTCCACGCTGCCATATTTTCCGCTTTGAATTTGCGATCGAATAAACTCTTCGTATTCCGGTTTTAATAAAATATTCATTCGCTTGATCCTTTAAATCTCAGAAATGTTACTGCTCGATCATGACATATTTTTTAGATTAAGTAGGTAGGCGCTGTAAAACGCAATTATGTAAACGATTGTCAAGTATCCAAATGCCCTAAGCGTGGCTAAATCAGCCCTGTTTACATATTGTTACATAGCTCAGTTGAATCCCGCCTACCTACTTACCTTAGCACAAATATCAAAATATTCATAAATTGTGGCCGCCCTAAAGTCGAGCTTGAAAAAACTATTGTGAGCTGCGGGCGATCGCACTTTTCCCCACGCCCATTTACAAATTCTCAATTTGTTGAGCAAACCACATCGGCGTCGTCCCATTTCCCTCACCCAAAAGTTTTAAAGCCTGCGACAGTCAAGCAATTGGCAATCCCTCACTCGCCACAGAAAAATCGCATTTCTGATATAGCAATTCTGTATGAATTGTGAATAACTTGCAGGAGTAATGCCCCCGTGTCTACCCTACTCTTAGAGGGGCAACCACGGGGGTTTAATCCTACTTTTAGTCTGGTTGCAAGTCAAAAACTACCACAAGCGTTGTTTGAGGCATCAGTTGACGCAGACACAGCAAGTGCTCGTCAGCATCCGATCGACTGCGAAATCGCCCCACAATCGCCCGCTGCATACTGGGCATGAGTTTGGCGATCGCCCAAGGGTAAAGGCGTTTTTGGTACGCGATCGCCCCAGGATTCGCTGCGAATCCCTGTTGATAACCGTTTTGTGGCATAATCGTGTTGTATTCGTAAGGAGTACACAAAAGGCGTTAGTAAGTTTCTTGGCGGGAATGTACTAACGCCTTTTCCATTAAAATTCAAGTACATATCACAAGAATTGTCAATTGTCAATTCTTAACGCTAAGTTTTAACGGTTATCCTATCTGAAGCTTTTATCGGCTATGGATTTGAGGGTTTTAGTAAGTGTTGAATTGTTGGCATAAGTGATATATTTTTGATTTTTAACCGCAGATGAACGCGGATAAACGCGGATGAAAGAAAGATAAATTGAGAATGAGTTAAGGGGCGATCGCACTTAATCACACATCACAAAATCACTCTTTTGTCAAGACAAAAACACTGTCTTTATTCCCCCGTCCAATCCGCAAATCTTTATCCAAATAAGTGATATCTAGCCATCCCTGCTGTTCGCGAGTATCCAGCCCGAAATCTACAGCAGCGAACTTTTTCCCCGACTCAATCTCATCGATAAACTTCCCCGGATATTCATAGCCAATCAACCTGCTTAAACCCAAAATTGACCGCTCAAACTTCACCTGCACTCGCCGTTCCGAAGTTGGCTCAAATCTTGCCGCTACACTGACAATTCCTTCCAAATAAGGCAAGCCGTAAAGTTCGCCAATGTTGTAAATTTTAGATTTTTTGACGCGGATAGATTGATAAATTTGACCCAATTTCACCAAGGGAAAACTGTCAAGATTCAGCAGTTCACGGCTGGTGGTGTACAATAACCGCCAATCACCATTTAAAAGCTCTGCGGCTTCGACAGGCCGTGGTGTGGGGTTGTAATCTTCCAATTGGGCGATCGCACTTAAAATCGCTTGTTTGTCGCTAGCCGTAGCCAGCAAACCTCGATTCTTACCAGCAATTATCTCTAATAGTGCAGATTTTCTAAGCATGATTTTTTAAGAAGGAATAAGGAAGGGGGAAGAAGCAACAAGGAATAGGGAATTTGTTATTTGTAATAAGCTGTCGGGCATCTTGCATTGTATTTTTCGGGCGGGCGGGACATCCCACAAGAATTTTATCAAACTTGACTGTAAAATTTAGATGCGCCTGGGCTTAACATATCATCAATAACTAATGATTAATCACTAATCACTAAGATATCAAATTTCACCAAATAAAGCAGAGTTCGATACAGGTAGGCTAATTCTTGCTCGTTTTTAACGTAGCGTCGGATAACTTCCCCCACGCTGATCGCACCTTCCTGCTTAATTGTATCCAATATCTCCATCTGAATGCTAACAGAAGTTCTCCTATCGTCACCAAAACTGGTAAACCTAATTGTCTGTACCTGCTTTAAAAGTTCTGGTGTGGCGATCGCACCCAGACTCAGCATCATCTCATTGTTTAAACTTCTAGTCGCATAATTACCCAATACGCGAAACGGATCGTCGCCTAGGGGATAAGGCGGCTTCCCAGGTTTTAAAGGTGCTGACTCCGGTGCCACAAAGCGAATTTCTGCTAATTCCCGCCACAATTGTTCGTAAGCAGCAATTACTACTTTCCAATCATAAATTTCCCTCGCCCTTTGTCTCGCATTTTCCCCCATCCGCTTTCTCAATTCGGGGTTTTCAATTAATTGACACAACGCCAGGGTGCAAGCATCAATGTCAACTGCTGTGGCGAGGGAAGTGTGACCCATGTAAGTCGGCCAATTTAAGCTGCCGTCGAGATAATTTAGGGCTAAATCTAAACAAGATTCCGGGGGCGGGATGAGTGTGGGAATGCGGAATCCGTCTATTTCGTGGCGTACAGATTCTTTGTATCCGTTCCAATCGGAGACTATGGCCGGCAGTCCGTTCGCCATGGCTTCTATTGGTGTCAGTCCGAAGGATTCTTGAATGTTGTCGGACAGCGAAATGAAAATGTCTGCCGCCGACCAAATATTTCTTCTGATTTCCGGCTGTCTCCCATCTAAAAAAATAGCATTCACCGAGGGACAAAATATTGGCGCGCTATTTTTAAAGTCGGGTTCTTCTCTCGGATCTTCTATCCAACCGGCTTGAATTAAGTGGATTTTGGCTTTTGTCTGTTGTGCGGCCCGTTCTAGGGCGATGTACATGGGTACCGGATGAGCTTTTGCAGAAAAAATCAATCGACCGACAAATAACACAACAATATCGTCGGGAGAAATGCCGAGTTCTTGTCGCAGTTGGCGACGACTATTAACTGCTTCCATACCCTGGGGAAACGCGCTGCAATCCACTCCGAGGGGAATAACCGGCAATTTGACTAAAATTTCCGGTTTACCGCCGTTCCGCTGGGCTAAATATTCAGACCACTCCCTCATAACTCCTTCTACTGCTGTTTTCACGGCGGCAGAGGTGCAGATCAGGGCGTCCCAAGGCTGCATGGGTGCGGTGATCAAATCGCCGATCGCCTCCATGATGTATTGTGTACCGATCGTGTGAGTAACGCCGCAAACGCTGTAGGCCCGCTGATCGACAAATCTGCGCGCCCAAACCATCTGCGACAGAACCGGATCGGGTCGGTAAATTGTGCCAGGTTGAGATAGCAAATCCGGTCGTTCCATCGGAATCCAACGAACTTTCCGAGGTTTTTGCAGCCAAGGTTGGATGTGCGAACAAAACTCTTTAAAGGTTGTTTCGCTATCGGCGCAACAGTAGAGAGAGTCAGCGGTTCCGTGTTGGACTAAGCTTTTGAGAAACCCTTCTCCGGCTGAATGACGCCCCAGAAGTTTTTTGCCTCCGGTGTGGTAGCCCTCTTTGTTGTATAAAACCGCTGCCGTTGTATCCATTCTGAGATTTATTGCTTGAGAGTTGACTGAAAAAGCCAGAGGGCATTCGGGCTCAGGCTTTGATGAAAATCCAGGAGACTGTTGTGAATCAACCCCTTGCCCTTAGGGAAGCTTGCACAATAGGATCGCCGCCTGTCCCGCGATATCTTAAAGACGATCGTCTCAGATTACAATGCTTACGGCTAAAGAAGGATTGGCAAGAGCGGATTTTAGTGTTATCCTCATGCCCATGCTTGGGGGCGATCGCCTTTAGGGTCTCCCATCTTATCCGATCCGGAACCAAACAGTGCCTGTGGTATAATGCTTTAGCCTTGCTAAATGCCCGATTTGCAAGTGCTTGATCAAATTAGTAGTTCGTCGGCAAAACGTTACCTCACTCGATCGCGTCTTTGTCTTTAAAAACCGATAATCATGTACAACCCATCTCTGCGTCAAATTCCTCGCCACTTACCTGCGGATGTAATTCCATTAAAACAGCAATCTTCTCTTTTAGACTGGTTGGAATCTAACAATCGCTTGTTAGCAAGGGATGTCCAAGAACCCGACTATCTGCACGAAGAAGAAATTTCTGAACTTATGGCAGTTGACGACAGTCCTTACGATGATTTAGAAGAGGAAGTAGAAGAGGATGTGAGTGTAGGCGAAGAATAACGGGTAGAAGGGTGAAGAAATCAACCGGAAACAGGGAAGAAAAACTAAGAGATTTCTCAATCTCCTGTATCGCACCCTATTCCCCCATTGTCAATTGCTTATTCTCAAATAGTGTGTGGTGAGGAGTGTTATGGATAACTTTTTGGATGAGAAAATCCCTTTTAGTCTGCCTTTCAAACTTACAGGCAAGAATTTATTCCTGCTGCTGGGTTTGGGGCTCGGCACTGTAGCGATCGGTTTAGATGTAGTAGCGGATAGATTTTTGAATTTACCTGCATCGCTATTTATGCCGCTAGTTGTTTGTGCTTTAGTTGCGTCGGGGTTGGGCTATGCAGTTGTACCCGTACTCCAGCAACTAAAAGCAGGACAAATAATTCGCGAAGACGGCCCCCAAGCCCATTTGAAAAAAGCGGGAACGCCGACAATGGGAGGCATCTTTTTTATACCTGCGGGGGTAGCAGTCGCTTTACTTTGGTCTAAGTTTAACTCAGATGTTGTTGCCGTATCGGCTTTAACTTTAGCTTACGGTTTCATTGGCTGGATTGATGACTGGCAAATTCTGCGACGTAAGTCAAACAAAGGTATTTCACCTCGGATGAAATTGGCTTTGCAAATAAGTTTTGCTGCTCTATTTTGTCTGTGGCTGATGTTTCATCAACCTGCAATTTCTACGAATGTTGCTTTGCCTTTCGGTTGGGTATTGCCATTAGGTTTTCTGTTCTGGCCGCTGGCGGGTTTTGTGCTAGTTGCTGAAAGCAATGCTACTAATCTTACTGATGGTGTTGACGGATTGATGGGCGGTTTGGGCGCGATCGCACTTTTGGGACTAGGTGCATCTGTAGCCTCAACTTCGCCAGAATTAATGATTTTTTGCGCTTGCATCAGCGGCAGTTGTTTCGGTTTCTTAGCACACAACCGCAATCCAGCCAAGGTGTTTATGGGCGATACAGGTGCTTTAGCTTTGGGCGGTGCGTTGGGTGCGGTAGCTTTATTAACAAATAGCCTTTGGATATTATTAATTATCAGCGGGATTTTCTTTGTAGAAACGCTGTCAGTAATTGCTCAAGTAGGTTATTACAAAGCTACAAAAGGGCCTGATGGCATCGGCAAGCGTCTGTTAAGAATGGCTCCACTGCACCATCATCTAGAGTTGTGCGGCTGGTTGGAAACTCAGGTTGTTGGCATTTTTTATTTAACTAACGGGGCGTTAGTGTTAATGATTCTGATGTTAACTAGCAACATTTGAGAAGAGATTGCGTGACGGATTGCACAGGGGATGTAAGAGATATTTTCTACTATTTCAAAGAAACAGGCAAGATGCCTGTTCCACAAGAACTGAATGCAGTTGTGGAACAGGCATCTTGCCTGTTTAAGGCTCGGAAGTTATAATTTTGAGAATTGATATCCTCAGTTAATGCAATGGAACTTAGTAACACTTTTTAATTATTTGAATAACCGCGAAGAGGGTTCTAGGACAAAGGAAGAACTACATTTGCTTATTTATCTTCCTTAGCGCCTTCGCGGTTCGTTTAATCTTACTCAATATTAGTTATGCTATCGTTTACGGTTGTTTGTGAATGACTAAAACGTTTTTACCGGAGGTTTCGGTGGTTGTGCCTGTTTACAACGGCGAGAGGGATTTGCCGGGGTTGATCGAGTGCCTGCGATCGCAAACTTATCCGATCGACAGTGTAGAATATCTCTTAGTAGACAACAACAGTCGCGATCGCACTTCAGCAATCATCGAAACCGCAGCCTCTAACCCCCCCTCAGTCCCCCCCTTGGTAAGGGGAGGAAGCAATTTCAATCAAATAATCATTCGCCACCTCAGTGAAAATCAGATTCAAAGTTCCTACGCCGCCCGCAATCAAGGAATTCGCGCATCCACAGGCGAAATCATTGCATTTACCGATGCAGACTGTCGCCCGGAATCTGACTGGCTGGAAAATTTAGTTAAGCCATTCGTTGACTTAGAAATAGGAATTAGCGCTGGGGAAATACTCGCATTGCCCGGTAAAACTATCTTAGAACAACACGCCGAGCGCCAAAATACTTTATCTCAAAAACATACTCTCGCTCACTCTTTTTGTCCCTACGGTCAAACCGCCAACTTAGCTGTACGGAGGCTAGTTTTACAACAAATAGGATTATTTCGCCCTTACCTCACCAGTGGCGGCGATGCTGACTTGTGTTGGCGGATTTTGCGGGAAACATCCTATCAATTACATTTTGCTCAAAATGCGATCGTCCGACACCGCCACCGTTCTACAATAAAACAGTTGCAAAGTCAATGGTATCGGTACGGCGAATCTAATAAATATTTGCACGAACTCCACGGTGTCGATTTGATGCGAGAATTGACAACACAGGAATATTTTTATCGGCTGGCTAGATGGCTGTTCAAGGAATTTCCGGTTGCTGCTGCCAAAAGTGCGATCGGCTCTTCGGAGCTGGTAGACTTATTCAATACGCCGATCGGTCTTTTGAATGTTAGGGCAAGGGCAATGGGGCAGCGCCAAGCCAAACTTCCAGAATCAGCTTGGGACATTGAGCGGTTTTAATCGGCTTTAATATTTTAGAGCAATAAATCATTGTTTGATCGCACTTGCGATCGACAAATATTCGTTTGTACACAATCCGCCCCTATATAGGGCTTGCTGAATATATCGATGGCACTTGACGTAGCCTGGGTTATGCGCTCGCGAGAGCGAGGGTAAAGTGCAAA